>JAILQM010000050.1 GCA_024698965.1 Eubacterium sp.
TTTGACTTTGAAGCGTTGGCTGAGAATCTTGAGATGAACTCCTGGAGCTCTTTGATCTTCTCTTCTTTTTTCTTGTTTGCTTCCTTCATCTGTTTGATAAGAAGCTGTGAAGACTCATACCAGAAGTCGTAGTTTCCGGCATAAAGCTGTATTTTAGCGTAATCTATGTCCGCAATGTGAGTACAAACCTTGTTGAGGAAGTATCTGTCATGGGATACAACGATTACCGTGTTGTCAAAGTTAATGAGGAACTCCTCGAGCCACTCTATCGCATCAAGATCAAGGTTGTTTGTCGGCTCATCGAGAAGAAGGATGTCAGGATTTCCGAAAAGAGCCTGAGCAAGAAGTACTTTGACCTTTCTTGCGCCGTCAAGATTACCCATGATTTCGTAGTGATAATCAGTCTCTATTCCGAGTCCGTTAAGGAGCATGGCTGCATCCGATTCTGCGTTCCATCCGTCCATTTCGGCAAACTCTGCCTCAAGCTCGGAAGCCTTAATTCCGTCTTCGTCCGAGAAGTCTTCCTTCATATATATAGCGTCTTTTTCTTTCATGATGTCATAAAGGCGCTTGTTACCCATTATTACAGTATCAAGTACTGTGAATTCATCATATTTAAAGTGATCCTGCTGTAAGAACGAAAGTCTCTGTCCCGGAGTCATGCTCACATCGCCCTTTGATGGCTCAAGCTGACCGCTGAGTATTTTAAGGAATGTCGATTTTCCCGCTCCGTTCGCACCGATAATGCCGTAGCAGTTGCCCTCAGTAAATTTTATATTAACATCCTCGAAGAGAGCCTTTTTTCCAATTCGAAGAGTTACGTTATTTGCCTGTATCATTTCTTAACCTTTCCGATTTTTATTCTTACTTTATTGCATACGAAGTGTATTTTATATTATATTCCCGAATATTTCAACCCTGCTTATTTCTGAACTCCTTTTTGTGTCCACTTTCCTCTTTTGTATCTCCACAGGCAGAGTATAAGAACGTATACCCATGCTATCGGTGAAGATATACAAAGCGCTCTGAATGAAATGGCTGTGCCCGCAAGCGAGTAAGATATTATTACTCTAAGGCCGAGTGAGGTAAGCGTGCAAAAAGCACAAAACGATACGTCGCCCGAGCCCTGAAGCAAGCCTACAAAGGCCTGGTATACACTGAAGATTATAAAGAACGGAGCTATGAGCCTTAAATATTCCGTTCCCATTTCAAGAGCTTCGCCTTCCACACCAAAAAAGCCTACAAGTGAGCTTGCAAAGACAAAAGCGATAAGCGATAAGACTGCTGTCGAAAGCCCGGTAACTTTTGTTATCTTGTGAAGTCCTTCTTTTACTCTGTCGATTTTGCCGGCACCGATGTTTTGTCCTGTAAAGGTTGACATGCCGACCATAAATCCGAGAGCCGGGATAACAAGGTAGCTCTCAAGTCTCGTACCTGCGGTATAGCCCGACATAAAGCTTGCTCCGAAACTGTTAACAAGTCTCTGCATTGCTATGTGTCCGCAGGATACGATGCACTGCTGCACTGTTGAAGGAACTCCGTATTTAAAAATCAGAGAACACATCTGAGGATCAAATACAAAGGTCTCTTTTGTGAACCTTAGCTGAGGATATCTTGCAAACATGTAAATTACGCTGACAAGAGCAGATATTCCCTGAGCTATGATGGTTGCAAGAGCGGCGCCCGGTACTCCCATTTTAAAAACAATGATGAATAAAAGGTCGAGCCCTATATTTATTCCCGAAGAAATAAGCAAGAAATATAAGGTCGCCTTCGAATCACCGAGGGCTCTTAAAACTGCAGCAACCGCGTTGTAGATAAACTGGAATATAAGGCCGTAGCAGTATATCTTAAAGTAGCTTGTTGCATCCGCAAGCTGGGCTTTTGGTACCGCAAGAATGTTTTTCAGCACCGGAGCTGCCACAAGGCCGCCGAACAGCGAAAAGAAAATACCTATTGCTGTAAGAAGAATAAGCGCTGTAGATACCGCTTTTTTAAGTTCCGTCTTTCTGTCCGCTCCGAAGTACTGGGCGACAATGATACTGCCACCGTTTGACATACCCATTGCAAAGGCCACATAAAATACGGTGAGAGGTGCACATGTTCCGACTGAAGCAAGTGCGCTCTCACCTATAAACTGTCCTACCACTATTCCGTCTACCGTGTTGTAGAGCTGTTGCAGGAAATACCCTGCCATAATAGGCAGGGTAAACATTACCACGATTGGAAGTATCTTTCCTTCCGTCATATTTCCTTTAGTTTCCATATCGATCTCCGTTCAAGTTAAAGAATACTCTCATTTTATCTATAGGTTCAGGCTTTGAGTAAATATATCCCTGAAGATAGTCTGCTCCGAGCTCTACAGAAAGATTTACATCTACCATAGTCTCAACACCTTCAAATACAATTTCAAAGCCGTAACTCTTAAATCCGTCTATCAAAGACTTGATAAGGTTTCGAACTCTGTCATCTTCTCTGGCCATTCTGACCATTGACTTATCAAATTTGATAACATTGAATCCGAGCTTAATCATTCTTGTAAAGTTAGAATATCCCGTGCCGTAATCGTCGAGGTAGAATGAAATATTCTTACTCTTTAATCCTTCTATGCTGTCTTCGATTGCCAAATAAGCCTTTTCGTCTTCGCTTTCTGTAATTTCAATTGCAATTTTTCCTTCCGGAATATCGTTTGCTTTAATTATTTCAAGGACTTCTTCGTTAAAGCTGTCAAGCAAAAGCTCTCCGACCGAAATATTGACGGAAATCCTCTTAATGTAAAATCCGTCATCAAGAAGCCTCTTTAATTCTTTACAGGTTTTATTAAGCATTATAAGGCTGAGCCTGTGAATATAATCAAATTCTTCGGCAAGACCTATGAACTCATCCGGATAAATAAATCCCGTTTTCGGAAGCCTTAGTCTCATAAGGGCTTCAGCCGTTGAAAACTTATCGGTTGCAACTTCTTTAATAGGCTGAGCATATACAAACACTCTCGGATCGTTTAAATCTCCGGTTAAGCAAATATCATTAAGCTGATCTAAGATGTATCTTACTCTCGCAAGCTTCTTGTATTCTCCGTAATTTACAAATACATAAGTATTGTCAGGAATACGGTTATCGTAATAATCGATTGCCGAAAGGAAGTTTGCACTGTTTTGCATGAACTTCGAAGGCTCAAACGCCATAATCTTATACGGTATTTTAAACTTCTCATAATGCTCGGGAAAAACTTCCACAATAAGATATCTGAAATAATCAATCAGTTCTTTATTATTACCGTTTGTCCTCTCCTCTATTGCGAGAATATAGGTATCTCCGTCAACCTTAAAAAGCTTGGATGACTTGTAGTTTTTCTGCCAGAATATATGGATAGCTCTGCCAAGTCCCTCAGGCAGCTCTTCCTGTCCTCTTCCGAGCTTAAACCTTATGGAAAGGAAAGCCATATCCTTATCGTTTCTGTTGCAGGCTTCAATATAATCGCTAAGCGCCTCTGTTCCCAAAGCTCCGGTTGAAAGCTCATAAGGATGAGAATGAATCATGGCAAAAACACCTATTACCGGAAGTACAAAGGTAAATGTCATATAGGCGTTGTTTCCGAGCGCGCTCTGTATAATTACAATTAAGGCGCACATAAAGCCCATAAAAATAAATGTAGATCTAACCTGCGTAATCACATTGTTCCTGTAGATTACAAACATCATAAGGATAAATAACAAACAGGCAAAGTATGTAATCATGAAAGGATTTAAAAAACGCGGTTCAAACCACATTCCTTCTTCATTATGATAAAAGCCGAATCTTGTTACCTGTGAAATGGAATCAAAGAAAATACCGACAACTACAATAAAGCCGGCTATTCTTATAATCCTTGTCTTTGTTTTTTCATCAAGTCCCATGAGATTTCTGAGATAAATGATATATAAAAAGAGATTGGCCAGCAAAATATTATGATTAATAAAATGCATGGCAAATACTCCGACAATATCCTCTCCGATATATTCTATAATCACATAAAACATTATATTTGCTACAGCCGCTATTGCTATAAGCACAGAAGACATCTTAAAGATATCGTAGTTCCTGTCTTTTGAATGAGATGTTGATGCATTTATAAGCATGCCCAAAATTATGCATAAAACAAGCGTTATTACATCTCCTACGGGAGTATAGCCCGCAATTATTTCTTTTAATTCCATAACAATTCCCTTTTTTTCTTTAAAATAGACACTTATATTTTAAATGTATAAGAGCAATTTGGCAATGAGAAATCTTAATCGTAAAAAAAAAGATTGTATTCAAAAAAAAACAATTGACGAAGTCGCTTTGGAATGATATATTGAGGTTGTGTACTTAAAAAAAAACAATTTTCACAGGAGGATAATCCATGAAACGACAAATGAAAACAATGGACGGAAACAACGCAGCAGCTCACGTTTCTTACGCGTACACTGACGTTGCCGCTATCTACCCTATAACACCTTCTTCGGTTATGGCTGAAGTATCCGATGAATGGGCCGTCGCAGGTAGAAAGAATGTTTTCGGACAGGAAGTCCAGATAACCGAAATGCAGTCGGAAGCAGGTGCTGCGGGAACCGTACACGGCTCACTTGCAGCAGGCGCACTTACAACAACTTATACAGCATCTCAGGGTCTTCTTCTAATGATCCCGAATATGTATAAAATCGCCGCAGAAAGACTTCCGGGCGTATTCCACGTATCAGCAAGAACAATTTCAACTCACGCCTTATCAATTTTCGGTGACCACAGTGACGTTTACGCCTGTCGTCAGACCGGATGTGCAATGCTTTGCGAATCCAGCGTACAGGAAGTAATGGACCTTGCCCCTGTTGCTCACCTTGCAGCAATCAAGGGACGTATTCCTTTCATTAACTTCTTTGACGGTTTCAGAACCTCCCACGAGATTCAGAAAATAGAGACCTGGGACTATGAAGACCTTAAGGATATGCTTGATATGGATGCCGTACAGGCTTTCAGAGACGGTGTTATCAATCCTAACCACCCATATCAGCAGGGATCTGCACAGAACCCTGACATCTTCTTCCAGGCAAGAGAAGCTTGTAACACAGCTTACAATGACCTTCCTGCAATCGTACAGGCTCAGATGGATAAGGTTAATGCAAAGCTTGGTACAGATTATAAATTATTCAACTATTCAGGACATCCACAGGCTGAAACAGTTATCATCGCCATGGGTTCTGTCTGTGAAACAATTGATGAAACAATAGATTACCTTACAGCTCAGGGACAGAAGGTCGGTGTTGTTAAAGTAAGACTTTACAGACCGTTCTGTGCAGACGCTCTTATCGACGCCATCCCTGACAGTGTTAAAACAATCAGCGTACTTGATCGTTCTAAAGAGCCCGGCGGACACGAGCCGTTATACCTCGATGTTGTTGCTGCTCTTAAGGGTTCAAAATTCGATTCTGTACCTGTACTTGGCGGTAGATACGGACTTGCATCAAAGAACACAACACCGGGTAACATTATTTCCGTATTTAATAATAAGGATAAGAAAGAATTTACTATCGGTATCACAGATGATGTAACAAACCTTTCACTTCCTGTAACAGACGATCCTAACACTACTCCTGAAGGAACAATCTCATGTAAGTTCTGGGGATTGGGATCTGACGGTACTGTCGGTGCAAACAAAAACTCAATCAAGATTATCGGTGATAATACAGATATGTACGCTCAGGCTTACTTTGACTATGATTCAAAGAAATCCGGCGGTGTAACAGTATCACACCTCAGATTCGGTAAGCAGCCTATCCGTTCTACTTACCTTATTAATAAGGCAAACTTTGTGGCATGCCACAATACATCATATATATTAAAGTATGATATCGTTCAGGATATCGTTGACGGCGGTACTTTCCTTTTGAACTGCCCTTGGAGCGTAGATGAGCTTACAGAGCTTCTTCCGGGCCAGTGCAAGAGATACATCGCTGAGCACAACATCAACTTCTATACAATAGACGGTGTTGCAATCGGTAAGAAGATCGGACTCGGCGGAAGAATTAACACAGTTCTCCAGTCAGCATTCTTCAAGCTTGCAAACATCATTCCTGAAGCAGACGCTATCCGTCTTATGAAAGAAGCCGCTAAAAAGTCATACGGCAAGAAGGGTGAAAACATCGTTCAGATGAACTATGATGCCATCGATGCCGGTGCTACAGGCGCAGTTAAAGTTGAAGTTCCTGCAGACTGGGCTAATGCAAAGGATACAGACCTTAATATCCACGCTGACAACGGACGTAAAGAAGAGCTTGACTTTGTTAACAACATTCAGGCTTACATCAACCGTCAGCAGGGTAACAGCCTTCCTGTATCAGCATTCACAACTTATGCAGACGGCTCTACTCCTTCAGGTACAGCTGCTTATGAAAAACGTGGTATTGCAACAGACGTTCCTGTATGGGATCCTGAAAAATGTATCCAGTGTAACAGATGTTCATTCGTTTGCCCTCATGCAGCAATCAGACCTTTCGCTCTTACACAGGATCAGGCTGCAAAGGCTCCGGAAGGAATGAAGATGAAAGATCTTACAGGCGTTGCAGGCGAAAAATACGCTATATCAATCTCAGTTCTTGACTGTACAGGTTGCGGAAGCTGCGTAAACGTTTGCCCGGCTAAAGAAAAAGCTCTTTCAATGGATACAATTTCAAATCACTTTGATGAGCAGGCTAACTTCGATTATGCAAGAACACTTCCTGCAAGAAAAGATCTTGTAGAGAAATTCAAGATAAACACAGTTAAAGGTTCACAGTTCTCTCAGCCACTCCTTGAGTTCTCGGGAGCATGTGCAGGTTGTGGTGAGACACCTTATGCTAAGCTTATTACCCAGCTCTTCGGAGACAGAATGTATATTGCAAACGCAACAGGCTGCTCTTCTATCTGGGGTAACTCTTCACCGTCAACACCTTATACGGTTAACGATGAAGGAAAAGGACCTGCATGGTCTAACTCCCTCTTTGAGGATGCCGCAGAGTTCGGTCTTGGTATGGGACTTGCTCAGAAGGCAATCAGAACACAGCTTAAGACTAAGGTTGAAAGCCTTGTTGAAAACAGCTCAAACGATGCAGTTGTAAGTGCAGGTAAAGAATGGCTCGATACATTTACTACAGGTGTTACAAACGGTGTTGCTACAGACTCACTTATCAAAGCTCTTGAAGAATGCGGATGCGAAAGCGCACAGGACATCTTAAAGAACAAAGACTTCCTCGCTAAGAAGTCACAGTGGATCTTCGGTGGTGACGGCTGGGCTTACGATATCGGTTTCGGCGGATTGGATCATGTAATGGCTTCAGGCCAGGATGTTAACATCATGGTATTCGATACAGAGGTTTACTCTAATACAGGCGGACAGGCTTCTAAGGCTACTCCTACAGGTGCTGTTGCACAGTTCGCTGCAGGCGGTAAGGTTGTTAAGAAGAAAGACCTCGCTTCTATCGCAATGAGCTACGGTTATGTATATGTTACTCAGATTTCAATGGGTGCTGACTTTAACCAGTGCGTAAAGGCTATTGCCGAAGCTGAAAGCTATGAAGGACCTTCAGTAATCATAGCATACGCTCCATGTATCAACCACGGTATTAAGAAGGGTATGTCAAAGGCTATGACAGAAGAAGAACTTGCAGTTCAGTCAGGATACTGGCACAACTTCCGTTACGATCCACGTCTCGTGGACGAAGGAAAGCCTGCATTCATCCTCGACTCTAAAGAGCCTACAAAGGATTACAAGGAATTCCTCGACGGAGAAGTTCGTTACAATTCACTTAAGAAGGTTGATGCCGCTAAGGCAGAAAAACTCTTCGATGAGTCAGAAAAGAACGCTAAAGAGCGTTATGAATACTTAAAGAAGCTCGTTACATTATACAGCTAAAATCAAGTAATAAACCAAAAAATAAGAGACTGTGCGAAATGCACAGTCTCTTTTAAATTAGTATAAAATTAAAAGTCTAAAAAATCTTTGCGGCCCTATGCCCTTTTAAATGAAAGATGTATCAAGAAGAATTCTTGACTGTTTTTCTTCATCTTCTTCCTGCTTTTTCTGCATCATATAAGCATAAGCCTGAAGTGTCTGCTGTTTCTTCATCTCAGATACGGCCTGAGGATAATCAAGATCCTCTATTCTGCTCTTAGCGCTTGTAAGATTATATGCAGCATAAGAATTATAATTCATTGCATAATCCAACGCATTACTCTGTGCTCCGGTTGAGCTGAGCGCGCTTGAAACATATTCTATTGCATCATCGATTACGGAAATATCATACTCACCGGTAACGTCAAAATCTGCGATGCCAAGTGCCTCTAATGTGGCATTTGTTGTTGAGATTGTAGTGGAATTACCGTTTGCATCGGTTGCAAGTGAATACTCTGTTTCGGAGCCGTCTAATATGCTCTTTGTATTAAATGTGGTCTGCTCTGCTATATCCGCAATGCCCTGCTTGTACTGTTCGATCTGTGCTTGGATAGCAGCTTTGTCGCTGTCCGAAACCGTTGCATTTGCTGCTTTAACGGCAAGTTCCCTAATACTCTGCAGATAGTCCTGAATACTCTGCAAAGCACTGTCAGACACATTAAGTAAATCCTGTGCCTGAGCCATGTTATCTGCACCTTGGTTAAGTCCGTTTACCTGAGCGTCTTCTTCCTCGATAATTGCAAGCTCTGCAGCACCGTCAGAAGCGGAGTTTATAGCCTTGCCGCTTGAAAGCTGCGAATATGTAGTCGCAAGTGAGCTTGAAATACTTGAAATACTACTCATATTTACCTCCTTGTAAATCAAAAGGTTACTAAACAATAGGTTATTTGATGTTATTTTATCACAGATATCCAAAATGCACAAGAATAACAAACTATTGTAAATGTGAACGATTTTTCACATTTATCTTAAATTTTTTAAGGTTCATTTTAGGTTTCTTTTGTATACTCATACTTGTAAAAAACATAAACAATCTTTTCATACTTTTTTGCTTACGGATCTCTCTCCCCCCCTTTTTAAATCCGTAAGCACTCCCCCTCTAAGCTGACCTATAGGTCAGCTTTTTTCTTTGCCCAAAAGGCACTCAAAGATAATCTCAGCAGCTTTTTTCATAATCTTTGGATTAATCTCCGAATAGCTTATCACAAAACAGTGTTTAAAGCCTTCCCTTTTATAATGAGCATAGTCGTTTACGGGCTTTATCTTTATTCCCTTTTCATAAAGTCTCTCTGTAAACTCCTCATCGGTTATATCAGTATTTAGTCTTATAACAAAATGCAAACCGCAGGCCTCTCCTTCTATCCTGCAAAGCTTATCCGGAAGAGTTTCTTTTATAATATCCGTAATTTCAATATGAAGCTTTCTGTAATAGTTCTTCATTCTGTTTAAATGGCGCCCGTAAAAGCCTTCTTCTATAAAGGCAGCCAGTGCCATCTGTTCCATTCCCGAGACCGTAGATGAGTAAAATCCGAGCTTTGAATGGTATTTTTCCATGAGCTCGTCGGGCAAAACCATGTAAGCGATTCTAATTGACGGCGAAAGCGTTCTTGAGAAGGTATTCATATAAATAACCCTGTCTTTTGCCAGCTCTTTAACTGTCGGCATAGGCCTTAGCAAAAATCCAAACTCGCTGTCGTAATCATCTTCTATAATATAGCCGCCCTTTTCGCTAGCCCATTTTATTATGCCGTGACGTCTTTTTGCAGACATAACAGAGCCCGTCGGGAACTGATGCGAAGGAGAAATATGCACAGCCTTTGCGCCGCTGTTTTTAAGGCCCTCAAGAGAAAGTCCCTGATCGTCCACCGGAATATGCACAACCTTAATTCCGTTTGCCTCATACACCCTCGAAACTTTTACATGCCCCGGGTCTTCAACCGCTATCATTCCGCTTCTTCCTATAAGCTGCACAATCAAAGAATAAAGATATTCGGTTCCGGCTCCCACAACAATATTTTCAGGACTTACCTTAAGACCTCTGAACTCACTTAAATGCTCTGCAATGTTTTTCCTTAAAGAATATACTCCCTGATGCAAAGGACTCTTTAAAAAAAGACCTTCTCTGTCCATAAGAGTTTTTCGCATGAGCCTCGTCCATATGGTATAAGGAAAGTTATCGTATAAAATATGACCGGACGAAAAATCCGCCAGATATTTTTCTTCGGGCTCAGAAGGCTCAATTATTTCCTTTTCCTCTTCTTTTTTCTCCGAAACAATACCTATGTCATTTACAAAATATCCCTTCTTTTCTATGCCCACAACATAGCCTTCCACCATTAAAATCTCATAAGCGTTTACCACCGTAATAAGACTTACGCCCAGATTTAAGGCAAAGCTTCTTTTAGAAGGAAGCTTTTCGTTTGCCTTAATCCTGCCGTTTAAGATATCGTTTTTTATGCATGAATAAATGTATTCGTACGCCGGCGTTTTTCCTCTTTTACTCAAATCATATGTAAGCATGGTATGACCTCACTCAAAAATCTGGTTATATAAATTTGTTTTAAAATGACTATACAAATATTACCACACATCCTGTATTATATCCACATAAAAAGATTATAAAACGAGGTACAGATTATGAAGAGAATAATGACAATCCAGGATATCAGTTGTATAGGAAAATGCTCTCTTACGGTTGCACTTCCGATCATCTCCGCAATGGGAATCGAAACAGCTATAGTTCCTACAGCCGTTCTTTCAACCCATACAATGTTTTCGGACTTTACATTCCACGATCTTACTGATGAGATGGAGCCGATAGCAAAGCACTGGAAGAAAGAAAAATTTGATTTTGATGCGATTTACACCGGATATCTCGGTTCAGACAGACAGATAAATATAGTAAGCGATTACTTTGACAGCTTTAAAGGCAAAAATACAAAAATTATAATGGATCCTGCAATGGCAGACAACGGAAAGCTCTATGTCGGCTTTGATGAAATGTTTGCAAAAAACATGGGAAAACTTTGCGGAAAGGCTGACATTATCCTTCCTAATATTTCCGAGGCCGCTCTTATGCTCGGCGTAGAATATCCGGGTGAAGATGCTGACGAAGAGACGGTTGAAGCATTACTTCTTAAGCTCTCAGAGCTCGGCGCAAATGTAAGCGTTATAACAGGAACCGTATTTAAAGACGGCACCTTCGGCTTTACAGGCTATGACAAAGCCAAAAACGAATTCTTCCGCTACGGCACTGAAAAAGTTCCTCATAAGTCACACGGAACAGGTGATATCTTCGCAAGCGCATTTACCGGAGCGCTCACAAACGGATTTGAGGTATATGACTCTCTTAAGATTGCTGCAGATTATACCTGCGCATGCATTAAAAATACCTACAACGATCCTGAAAAAGTAGATTATGCCGTAAATTTTGAGCTTGAGATACCTTATCTTTTAAAACTAATAAATAAATAAACGAAAAATCCGCTACCGAATCGGTAGCGGATTTTCTGTATAAGATCATATTTTTCATAACATTTAATTTAAACCTATTTATAACTCCCGAGGCTTAAATATATTTGTTAAATTAATTTTATGACAGCAAATACAACAAATGTATAACATTAATTAACATAATTAAAAAAAATGCAGCCAAGCTGCATTTTTTTAACTGTTTCTTATTCTTACGACAACACCTTTACGCTGTCCGGCAATGTGAACCTGAATGGCCTCTTCAACCATGTCATGATCTCTTTCCACAAGGCCTTTATATATGAGTCTGTGTTCTTCGACAAGTCTCGGATAATTGCTCGCATCTTTAATATATTCAAATCTGTATCTGAACATCTGCTCTCTTATCGTGGTGATAATAACTATCAGTTTGGAATTGTTTGTGGAATTGTAAATCTCGTCATGAAATTTTTCGTCTGCCTCTGCAATCTCTTTAAGATTTCCTTTGGCAACCGCTCTTTCAAATCCCACCATAGCCTGGTGAATCTTTTTCTGATTCTCATCGGTCATATGATCACAGGCCATTCTGACCGCAAGTGCATCAAGCGAAAGTCTTATCTGGAGCACATCGTCCATATCCTTTTCACTCATCTTGGCAACTTCCGCGCCACGTCTTGGATTAACCACCGCAAGTCCTTCGTCCTCAAGCTTTCTTATAGCCTCTCTTACAGGCGTACGACTTACTCCGAGCTTTTCTGCAAGGTGTACTTCCATAAGTCTTTCACCCGGCTCAAGCTCTCCTCTCAAAATTTGATCTCTTAAAGTATGAAATACCACCTCTCTGAGTGGTAAAAAGTTATTCTGCTGAAATTTTGTCTCTTCCATATCTACTCCATATCCGGTCGGCCATTATAAGGTTTAGTCATTATAACATCTTTGGCAAGCGCACTTTCCTTCATCTTATTGTACGCTCCCTTAAGCTGCTCTAGGTTTTCGAAAATACCGAAAACAGTTGGACCCGAACCGCTCATCATCGCCCCTAGTGCTCCTTCTTCCTTCATAATACCTTTTATTTGTCTTATGACGTCATATTCCTCTTCGGTAACACTCTCAAGTACATTTCCCATAAGTTTGCAGACTGTATTAATATCTCCCTTTTTAAGAGCCTCCAGCTGACCGTCAATATCAGGATGAGTAACCTTTGAAAGATCGAGATTCTCGTAAACCCACTTGGTCGATACACCTATCTGCGGCTTAGCCACAAGCATCGGAACTTCGCTAAGTCCTTTAACAGGACTTAAAATCTCTCCTATGCCCTCCGAAAGCATACATCCTCCGGATACACAAAAAGGTACATCCGCTCCGAGCTTTTCAGCCATTTTTCTAAGCTCGTCATCGGAAAGCTCCAGCATAAACAGTCTGTTAATTCCCCTAAGTACCGCTGCTGCGTCTGTGCTGCCTCCGGCCATTCCGGCTGCTACGGGAATATGCTTGTCTATTTTAATGTGAAGTCCTATCTTCACATCACACATTTCTCTTATAAGCTCGGCAGCCTTATAACAAAGATTGTCGGAATTCTCAGGCAGAGATTTGTCGGATGATTCAATAGTAATGCCGCCCTCGATAAATCCTGTGCTTATCTCAATCTCGTCAAAAAGATCGATTTGCTGCATTATCATCTTTACTTCATGATATCCGTCTTCTCTTCTCGATAGCACATCAAGGCCGAGATTAACCTTTGCATAAGCTTTTTCAACAATCAAATTCATAACTTTTGCTCTGCTTCTTTCTATGTATGAAAATTAGTACAATCCGATTGTAATATTTTTTCGCACAGATGTCAACTTTTGAGCTATAATACCGATAGATAAGATATAGATTACTTGTGTAATTGGATGAAGTTATTAGTGCATCTACAAGGATGTAGTTTCAAAATGCTAAAGGAGGGCAAAAAATGAGCATTAATATTTCAAATGTAACATCAAGCTATTCATATCAGGCTGAATATTCATCAACGGTTAAAAAGACAGAAAGTTCATCTTCTTCTGCTTCCGACGTTGCAGCGGTTTATGAAAAAAGTTCTGACGCTGTAGACGGTGTATACGCAGAGAAGAACGCAGCTCTTATTGAGCAGCTCAAAGCCGATAATCAGGCAAGAGTTGATTCCCTTGTTAACATGGTTCAAAGCGCGATTTCACAGCAGGGCGGATTTTTGGCATCTGCAGATGATGTATGGAAGTTTTTGGCAAGTGGTGACTTTACCGTTTCGGCAGAGACTAAGGCAGCTGCACAGGAAGCAATTTCCGAAGACGGCTACTGGGGAGTTAAACAGACCTCAGACCGTATTGTTGAGTTTGCAAAAGCTCTCTCCGGCGGAGATGTTTCAAAAGCCGAAGAACTCAAAGAAGCTTTTATCAAAGGCTTCAAGCAGGCAACAGATACCTGGGGAAAAGAGCTTCCGCAGATCAGCCAGGATACCTATGATGCGGTTATTGAGAAATTCGACAATTGGATTAACGGAACAGAATAATATAAGACATAATTTAAAGCCGGCCGTTTAAACGGTCGGCTTTTTATTAGTTTTAAAACACATAAGAGGCAGGCACTTCACTAAGTGCCGCCTTTTTTTGTCTGTCTACACATTCATCAAGAAATGCACTCTCATCTGCAGCCCTTTTTACAAGTTCTTTTAAATCATCTGCATCATGAGCTTTAAAAATATGCTCCGGTGCTAAATAGTCTGTATTATGAGCCGTATTTGAAAACGCCGTTATAAACATATTGTTTAAAAACGCTCTTCTTACAGCGTCCGCTATCTCACTTCCGTAGTTTATATCAAAATAAAAATCGCAGTTTTTAAAAAGCTCATCCAAAACCTTAGGCTTTACCCCGGGATAAAGCTTTACGTTTCCGTATCTTTCCGTCTCCATAAGTTTAGAAGACATTTCTGTAATCGCCGCAATATGGAATGTCAAATAAGGCATGCCCGTAATAAGTTCCTTAAGATGCTCTATACTGTCCGAATTGGTACATATAAGAACATTTTTCCTATGGCCGTTACTGCGCAAAAACTTATAGATATTTCCAAGCTTTGATACCATATCCGAAGGAGCTCCTATGTTAAGCAGATTATCGTATTCACTCTGATTTTGCACAAATACCTTTTTACATCTCGTAGCATTATTATCAAAAATAATCTGCATATTTCCGGGTATTTTTCTATCAGCTCTCTCCTGCCAAAACAAAATATCCTTAAAGCCGTTTGGCTCAAGCATCTGTGACACAAAAAACGGCGTCGAAAGCGAGTTGTAAATAAGCCTCTTTGATACAAGTCCGGCCTTTTTCAAAAAATAAATCACAAACTCGGTTTTATTTTTAAATATCGTAACCTTTTTATCTTCGTTTAGAATAATGTCTCCGGTCACAAAATTCTCATATATAATCTCGCGTCCCTCGGGCGAAAGATAGGTCTTTAAAACCCTTTGACCTTCTTTATTAAAAGCTGTTGTAGCCCAGAGCGCGCCGTATTTGTTATAATGCTCGCTAAGCCTTACCTTCCCCTTGTCTCCGTCCCAGTCCACAGCCTTAACAAGTCTTTTTTCGTACGGATAATTATAGAAAATACCGGCTTTCTTTTTGCCCTTGTCACAGATTTCGCCGTTTGTATTAGTACCGCTTATTTCCCAAAATTTCGGAATATCTATCCCGTTAAAATATCTGGGTTTGCCAAGGCTTTTTTCGGAGTTTTTATAATCTCCCAAAAAATATCCGTAAACGCTTATCAAATCATCCGGCAGAAAACCGTCATCATTAATAACGACTGCCGGAAGATTGTAACCCGCCTCCAAAAATGATGTATGAAGCATCTGGCTCTCATCACCGTAATAGTCAAAAAGCAGCACTATATTATCTGCTCTGTTAAATTCTGCCATTTCTTTTCTACCTCTTTAGTAAGATACTTTGTGGCAATCTTATAAGAATGCCTTCTAAATGCGTCAATTTTCTCATTTTTGCAGAGTTTTATTATCGCATCTGCTATCATCTTCGTCCTGTCCGCAGGACTTATATTTTCGTCGGTTGAGAGCCTGTAGCCGTTTTCTCCTTCATCGACAAAGCACTGTATTCCGTATCTTGCATCAAAGCCGATTATAGGAAGCCCCGAGCCTAACGCCTCAAGATAGGTAAGTCCGAAGCCTTCGCTTGTAGATCCGGAAATATAGGCAAAGTATTTTTTATATACATCCTTTAAATCCTGCTGCCCCATAAGCCTTATATAGCTTTCCGCTCCCTTTTCTTTAATGAGCTTGGAAAGCTCTTCTCTTTCTACGCCTTCTCCGTATATATCAAGGCTGACATCCTTAACCGTTTTTTTTGCTTCGCAGATTCCCTCTATTATCCTGTCAATATGCTTTTCGCTCGCAAGGCGGGATGCGGTTATAAAACTGTTCGGCCTTCTTTCTTCTTTAGGAAAAATAAGCTCATCTATGCTTCCTACGGGAATCGTAACAATGTTTTTCTCTATTCCCATGTATTTTTTAAACTGCTCTTTTAAAATTTTGTTTTGCTCATCTGTGGCAGTCACATAAAAGTCTATTCTCTCGTGATTTGCAAAGGAATATTCGTAATAGTTGTTCCAGA
Source organism: Eubacterium sp. (assembly GCA_024698965.1). GTDB lineage: Bacteria > Bacillota > Clostridia > Lachnospirales > Lachnospiraceae > RUG14243. The sequence goes on from JAILQM010000050.1 coordinate 16,034, forward strand.
GAATATTATCCTCATCCGTTCCTCCTTCGCTGAAGTGATCCGCATGAATGACTATCCCCACCTTTGCGCGTCCCGCATTTTCCAAAACCGCCTGTCCTATGCCGGTGGTTCTGTCTAAAATAACTATGTCATTTTCGGTAAGATTCATCTTTGAAACCATATATCCAACAAGCTCTTCTTTTGAATATATAATCCTGTCCTTAAATCTGTAAAATACATCATCACCATCTATTATCTCATCATAGGCTATGCTTTGATCTTTATTATAAAATGTCCTTTTATACAGATGAGCCTTCCCGTCCAAAGGCGCATAGTATTCGGTAAACATCCTGCAATCCGAGAAAAAATCTTTCCTTATAAGGCAGCCGTCCGATACCATCTCCACCCGGCTTACGGCTCCTTTTGTTACTTTTGACATATAAACGCAAAAGAAGTTTCCCCTGCCTTCAAATATGTATTTTTCAATATTTCCTTCGGATTTTCTCTCATATTTTCTGTCGCCTATCATCTCCTCTATGTCGTTAAGAGTACGGCTGCAGGGAGCTATACCTATATCCGAAAAAAACATATACAGCCAGATAACGCTCCTGTCATCAAAGCCTAAATTATCCGTCATCTCTTCAAGGTTATCCCTTGCAAACATATCGGTAAAAATGAATTTTGCGTCTTTTCCTATTCTCCTGAATATGTTTGCCCTGTAGCTTTGAGCGTATTCCACTCCGCTCGAAGCCCAGCCTATCCCGAGATTAAAATTATATATCATTAATTGCTACCTCATCTTTATAAAAAATATCTTCCCTAAGGCAAAATCAGCCTCATCTTGCCGTCTTCATCAATTTCTGCGCTGCTTAAACATACATTTCTTATAATGTTTTTCTTTATGCTTATCTCCATATCCTCAAAGGACAGATGCGCTTCTTTTTGAAACTCAAATACAAGATCTCTTTGTGCCGACGCTCTTCCCGATACCGCCGCCTGAAGCTGCTGAAGATAATCCACCTGTTCCACCCAGGCATCGTCAATTGCGCTTAAGGTCGCAAGTCTTATAAAGTCTTCTATATCATTTTTCCACTCAAGCTTCTTTTTCATATTTTTTAAAGATGCTCTTGCCGTATTTGCAAGCTCTTTTTTAAGCTGCTTTTTATCGGAAAGCTTCCACTTTTTCATTCCCTTAGGCAAACTGTAGGATAAATTATCAAGAATATATCTTTCCACGGTTTTAATATCCTTCGGCTTTTCGGTTTTGATAAACCTGTCTATATCGTATAAAAGGATTTTATCAAGCTTTTCTTCGCTTAAACTTCCTCCGTCCAAAAGATGATTTCTAAGATCGTACATTATCTCTCTTTGCTTTTGGATAACGCGGTCATACTCCATGGCCTTTTTTCTGCCCATGGCAGCATATTCTTCGCCGATCTTTTGAGCGGTGTTTATCATCCTTTTTATCTTAAAGCTCTTTATCTTACCCTTTTTATCCGCAACTATCTTACCTACCGCCTTAGGACCGTAGGTCTCTACCACATCATCTTCAAGGCAGACAAAAAATCTGCTGTAGCCCGGATCTCCCTGTCTTCCGGAGCGCCCTCTTGCCTGTCTTTCCTGGCGGATATTTGCCATTCTTCCTATACCTATAACCGCAAGACCGCCAAGTTCTTTTACTCCTTCTCCAAGCTTAATATCGGTGCCTCGTCCCACAATGGAGGTGGCAACCGTTACCGCATCCTTTTGTCCGGCCTCTTTAATAATCTGGGCCTCCCAAAATACATTATTTGCATTAAGAGTATTATGAGGAATGTTTTTCTCTACAAGAAGCCTTGATACCACCTCTGTTTCGGCTATTGTACTTGCCACAACCAAAACAGGCTGTCCACTCTCATGAATAAGGCAGGTCGCCTTAATGGCTTCTCTTATCTGACTTGTCGCATCTTTAAAGAAAATATCGGGCTTATCATGTCTGTTAACCTTATGGTTCGGAGGTATTATTATTATTTCCGTATTATAAATATCAAGAATTTCATCGGCCGCATCTGAAATTGTTCCGCTCATTCCCGACATTTTCGGAAAAAGCCTGAAAAGATTCTGATAAGTAATAGAAGCAACCGACCTGTTTTCCTGAGTCAGTTTAATCTTCTCTTTCATCTCAATCGCCTGATGCTGTCCGCCTCTTATCTTTACTCCGGGCATAGCCCTTCCGGTGTCTCTGTCGAGGAGAACTATTTCCCCGTTATCGTCTACCACATATTCCTTTTGCTTTAAGAAAAGTACATGAGCTCTTAATGCAAGAATTACATGCCTGTTTATCTCAAAATATTTATCATCGTAAAAGTTTCTTATATCAAAGAAGTACTCGGCCTTTTCGACTCCTTTTGCGGTAAGCCATACCTTCTTTTCCTCCGTCATAAAGTCCACGTCTTTTTTAAGTGTGGAAACGAAAAAATCCGCCATCCTGTAAAGATTTGACTGCACTCTGGGTGAGCCCGAAATAACAAGAGGAGTCTGTGCGCTGTCCAAAAGCACCGAATCCGCCTCATCTATAATGATATAATTAAACTCCCTCATAAACCTCTCATCGGCTGATTTTATAAGGTTGTTTAAAAGATAATCAAAGCCCAAAACG
>JAILQM010000107.1 GCA_024698965.1 Eubacterium sp.
CGTTTTCCTCTTATGGTTATAGAAAAAATAAGAGAGGCTTGCGGAGACGATTTCCTTATTGAATACAGAATGTCGGGCTCCGAAGAAATTGAAGGAGGTCTCAGCAAAGAAGAAGGAATCGAGTTTGCAAAAATAATAGACGGTAAGGTTGACCTTATTCATGTATCCGCAGGTATGGATACCGAAGAGGCTCAGGCTGTGCATACTCATCCGACAATGTTCCTTCCTCACGGAGTAAATGTTCATTATGCGGCAGATATTAAAGCGGCGGGAGTAAAGACTCCGGTTGTAACCATCGGCGCAATAACAACTCCGGAGCTTGCGGAAAGCATTCTTGAAGAAGGAAAAGCAGATGCAATAGCTATGGTAAGAGCACTTATTGCAGATCCGTATCTACCTGAAAAGGCAAGACACGGACATCCCGAAGATGTAAGACCTTGTCTTAGATGTCTTGACTGCCTTACGGGACTTCACGAAGGCTGCAATCTTACCTGTGCGGTTAATCCTTCAACTGCAAGAGAAAACAGACACAGAAATACAATTAAGCCGGCAAAATGTGTAAGAAACGTTCTTGTTGTGGGCGGAGGCCCGGGCGGAATGCAGGCAGCGGTAACTGCGGCAGAAAGAGGACATAAGGTAACTCTTGCGGAAAAAGAAGACAAGCTCGGCGGACTTTTGAAGTTTACCGATTATGACGATCTTAAGGTCGATCTTATGAGACTTAAGGATTATCTTGTAACCCAGGTAAATAAAAACGATATTGAGGTTAAATTAAATACGGAAGTTACGCCTGAATTCATTGAAAAAGGCGGATATGATGCGGTAATTCTTGCAGCAGGCTCTGTTCCTTCAAAGCCGCCAATAGAAGGTCTTGATGATGAAAGAATTGAGCATGCGACAACCGTTTATACAAAGCTTGATACGCTTTCTAAAAACGTGGCAGTATTAGGCGGCGGACTTGTGGGATGCGAGACGGGACTTTTCCTTGCTGAAAACGGACATTCCGTAACAATAATAGAGATGAGAGATGAGATTGCTCCTGAGGCAAACTGGATGCACAGAGAAGGCATGATGCAGTCTTTTGCAAAAGAAGATATTACTGCAAGATGCGGCGTTAAAATCTCAAAGGTTGAGGCCGGAAAAGGCGTATATGTTACAAACGCCGAAGGAAAAGAGGAGTTTATAGCAGCGGAAAGCATTGTATATGCTCTCGGTATGAGATCTAGAACAGATGTAGCCGAAAAACTCGGAGATGTCGTGACAGATACTTATAAGGTCGGAGATATCAACCGCCCGAGAAAAGCCAGACAGGCCATTGAAGAAGGTATGTGGGCTGCGATAAGGCTCGGATAAACGGAGCATGGTTATAAAAACCAAGACTAAGTGCTACAAAAAAAGACATAATATTAAGAATATAAGATAAAAGAGCCTTCGGGCTCTTTTATTTTCCGCTCAAATGTGGTAGATTAATTCTGTATGTAAATTGCGATATAGTAACGCATTTTTGGAGGTTAATATGACGAACACTTTACTTGCTAAAACAGCAAATGATGTAAGACGCGGCATTATAACAGCTGTATATAATGCTAAGAGCGGTCATCCGGGCGGATCACTTTCCGCTGCCGATATGATGACATATCTTTATTTTGAGGAAATGAACATCGATCCTAAGAATCCTAAGATGGAAGGCAGAGACAGATTTGTGCTTTCAAAAGGTCACGTAGCACCGGCACTTTATTCTGTGCTTGCAAACAGAGGATTTTTCCCGGTTAAAGACCTTGAGACTCTCCGCCACGTTGGTTCATATCTTCAGGGACATCCTGATATGAAGCATATTCCGGGAGTTGATATGTCGAGCGGATCGCTTGGACAGGGATTCTCTGCAGCAGTAGGTATGGCTCTTGCGGGAAAACTTGATAATAAAGACTACAGAGTTTATTGCATGGCAGGTGACGGTGAGATTCAGGAAGGTCAGATTTGGGAGGCAGCTATGTTTGCCGGCTCAAGAAAGCTTGATAACCTTGTGCTTATAATAGATAATAACGGACTTCAGATTGACGGAAACATCGAAGATGTTTGCTCTCCGTACCCAATCGATGAGAAATTAAAAGCCTTTAACTTTGAGGTGGCAAATATTGACGGACATAACTTTGACGAAATAAGAGCAGCTCTTGATAAGGCTAAGAATACAAAAGGCAAACCATTTGCAATCGTTATGACAACTCATAAAGGACGCGGAGTTTCGTTCATGACAGACGAGGCAGGATGGCACGGTAAAGCGCCTAATGACGAGGAATACAAAAAAGCCATGGATGAGCTTGAAAAGGAGGGTCAGGCATTATGTCAGAAGTAGTTAAGATA
>JAILQM010000049.1 GCA_024698965.1 Eubacterium sp.
TGAAAGAAGGCTTCTATTACTTCATCCAGTTTGATGCAGAAGCTGGTGTTCCAGCACAGCTCGAGCAGGAAGTTCGCATCATGGACAACGTAATTAGTTTCTTATGTGTTCGTAAAGACGAGGCATAAAAAGAAAAGAGGATAACATATGAATAAGGTAATTCTTGTTGGCAGATTAACCAGAGATCCGGATGTGAGATATTCACAGTCAGCAGATCAGCCTATGGCAATTGCAAGATATACATTGGCAGTTGACAGAAGAGGCAGAAGAGACAACACAGGAGATAACTCGCAGACAGCAGACTTTATCGGATGCGTAGCATTTGGTCGTCAGGGTGAGTTCGCTGAAAAGTACTTGAGAAAAGGTACAAAGATAGCAGTCACAGGACGTATTCAGACCGGAAGCTACACAAACAAAGACGGTGCCAAGGTTTATACTACGGACGTTGTAGTAGAGGAGCACGAGTTTGTTGAAAGCAAATCTGCATCAGAAGCAAATACAGCAGGTGGTTTTGCACCGGCCGGAAGACCATCACCATCAGACGCAGGTGAGGGATTTATGAATATTCCTGAGGGAATAGATGAAGAGTTACCGTTTAATTAGTTTGAATGAGTAGGAGGTAATGAATCATGGCATTCGGTAAGGATAGAGAAGGCGGATTCAAGAGAAGACCTGTTCACAGAAGAAAGAAAGTATGCGTATTCTGTGGAAAGGATAACGTAATTGATTATAAGGATACAAACAAGCTCAAAAGATACATCTCTGAGAGAGGAAAAATTCTTCCTAGAAGAATCACAGGAAACTGTGCTAAGCATCAGAGAGCTCTTACAGTAGCTATCAAGAGAGCTCGTCACGTGGCACTTATGCCATACGTAGCTGAGTAGTCAGTAGAATAATTATAAGACACTGTTTGGAGAAATCCGGACAGTGTCTTTTTTAAAGAATAACGGAAAAATGTTAAAAGAAAAAATACTAGTATTAATAATAATGTTATTTGTAGTCTTGGGACTATCTAATGTAGATGATATATATGCTCAGCCGTATGTCGGGAGCGAATACAATTGTGTTCATTATATTGATTTTTCGGAATTAGTAGAAGCGTGTGATACTCCAATTGAAAAGACCGAGATTTTGGTGACAAGTCAAAAACGAAAAAATAATAATATTACCAATGGATATTATTACTCGCTTTTGGATGGGACGGAAAAAAATCTATATGCATGCATTATAGAAGCTGCAAAGAATATAGTCCCATATAATACATCTGCCACAGCCGAATACTATGTAAAGGTATATGAAGGAGAGAATGATAATCCGATAACAAGTGAGCAGTTTAATAGAGCAAGGTATGCCGTGATATATGATCACATGGATGAGGCTCAATTCTCATTATGTCAGATGAAGTTTCCTTCCCGAGATGAAGAAACTACGGATGGAAAAAGAATTCATTATATTTATATGTATATGAAACCATTGGCAGAGTATGATTTTTCTTCGATGAAAAATAGTGTTATTGCCGCAAAAGATGAGTTTCTAACAAGTATTGGGAACAGCAGATATAAGGCAGTGCAGGAGCTATTACTGCACGATGTTATCAGAGATACGATTAGTTATGATAAGGAATGTGAGCGAAAGAACTCGCCTTACGACACGGGACATACGATTTATGGAGCCTTAGTAGAAAAGAGTTGTGTTTGTGACGGATATGCGCAGGCATTTGCCTACCTATATTCAGAACTTGGTGGAACAGCAAAGGTCGTTGTGGGGCAGGCCGGGACCTCCGGACATGCCTGGAATGTGATTTGTCTTGAAGACAATTGGTATGATATGGATATCACATTTGATAAACAAATAGGAAATGGTTGCTACGATTATTTCAATAAGACAACAGCGGAGTTCTCGTTAAAACGAGGTGGAAGAGCAAAGCATGAGAGAAAACTATTAGGTAACAGTGTTCCCATAGCAAATGGAACAAAATATACCTATGAATATGTGAGTTGCCTTCGGGAAGAGGAAGAGGCTCTAAACGAAGAAGAAACAGAAACTTCTGATAATGAGACAAATAAAACAGATGAGAATATAGGCAACAATACAGAAAGTAAAGTGTCCGTAGAAGCAGATTTAAATAATTCTATTAGTGAAAACAAAGGCAATTCAATGGATATCCAATCCACACCAGCTTTGATAACAAAAAAGTCAATTGAAAAGATTGATAAAAAGCAGAAGAAAACAAAGATAACGAAACTGAAAGCTGAGAAAGGTGCTATAACTGTAAAATGGAAAAAACAGACAACGAAAGAAATTATCGGTTACGAGATACAGTACAGTACGAACAAGAGCTTTAAAAAAAGTGTAAAAAAAGTAAGGATTAATAAGAATACCTGCGCTTCAAAAAAAATTAAAAAGCTTAAAGCCAAGAAAAAATACTATGTAAGAATTCGTACGGTTAAGAAAGCAGAAAACGGTAAGGTATACTCTACCTGGAGTAAGGTGAAACGCGTAAAGGTAAAATAAATATCAACGAAGAATTACAAAAAGGGCTGACACATCATTGGTGCGTCAGCCCTTTCTTGATTATCATTTAAGTGGCATTGACCTTATTACAATAGAGTTTACTTATATTTCGCTTTTTTTAGGCCTGCGCTCTTAAACTTTCTTTTTAAGGATTTAAGGGCTTTTTTGTTTTTGGTTTTAATGTTTACAGTAATACTCTTGGCTTTGGTGCCTTTGAAAGCATTTTTATTAACTGATTTAAGTACGTTACCATTTACCGTAATTGTTCTAAGACCTTTACAATCTTTAAAAGTATTTTTTGGTAATGATGTAATTTTACTTGCAGCCAAGTTTACAGATTTAAGTTTTTTGCATCCCTGGAAAGCGCTTGGAGACATTGAAATAACCGATACTCCAACTGCGAGTTCCTTAAGC
>JAILQM010000069.1 GCA_024698965.1 Eubacterium sp.
TCACCCGTCCGCCACTAAGTCATAAATCCGTCACTCCGAAAAGATCGTAGATAAATGCTTCGTTCGACTTGCATGTGTTAGGCACGCCGCCAGCGTTCATCCTGAGCCAGGATCAAACTCTCTATAAAAGTTTATTTCCTAAGGCTTCATTCTTCGCTGGCTCTTTCGAGTTTGCTTGAATTTTATCCTTAAAATTTACTGTCATGAATCGACAAGTTTAATGGTTCTTACCATTCTTGTTTTTTGTTCAAGGTTGTTTCACTGTTCTGTTGTCAAAGTTCAAACGGAGAGGGTGGGATTCGAACCCACGTGCCCTCGCGGACAAACGGTTTTCAAGACCGCCTCGTTATGACCACTTCGATACCTCTCCATATTTTGTTCTCGCGTTTCGCGACAAGTGATATATTATCATAGCAACCATTACATGTCAATAAGATTATTGAAATTTTTTCAAAAAATTTTCTCCCATAATCATATCCTCAGGGGTGGTAATTTTTATGTTCGAATAATCTGCTGTAAAGAGCTTTACTTTGCCGTCACCATAGCGCTCGTAAACCATCGCATCATCGGTAATCCCCTCATGCTCATCGGCCATCATTTTCTCATAGGCTTCCATAATAATATCATACCTAAATACTTGTGGTGTCTGCACAGACCAAAGCGTTCTTCGCTCCGGAGTTTCTTTTACAAATCCGTCATCATCCGCTACCTTAATTGTATCCTTACTCGGTACGGCAGCAATAAGAGCGTCGCACCTTCTAACCTCATCATACATTCTGTTAATAAGGTCTGTTGTTATAAAAGGTCTTGCCCCGTCATGAATGTATACATATCCGCATTCACCTGCATTCTTTAATCCACTGTAAACCGAATCGTATCTTTCCGCTCCGCCGGCAACTATCTTTTCAACCTTTGTAAGCCCGTACTTATCCACTATCTCTTTTTGGCAAAAATCAATATAATCCTCGCCCGTAACTAAAATAACCTTTGAAACCTTGCTGTTTTCAAAGGCCTTTAGGCTGTAGTATATAATTTCCTTACCGCCAAGCAGCATAAATTGTTTGGGAGAAGCACTTTTCATCCTGCTTCCCCTGCCGCCGGCAAGTACAATTGCAATATCTTCCATATATTATCTTTCTCCGAGTTTTAAGTTTGGAACAGCATTAAGATCACTGCCACTTCTTGTGCCGGCCAAGAATTCATAATAAGCCGCCGCACCTATCATAGCAGCGTTATCCGTACAAAGTATCGGCGACGGATGATAGAATGTCACTCCCTGTCCCATGCACATATCCTCCATAGCTTTTCTAAGCGTCTGGTTGGACGCAACTCCGCCCGCAATCGCAAACTTCTTAAAACCGAACTCGTCTATTGCCTTTTTGGCATTGCCGACAAGCACATCAATAACAGCCTGCTGAAATGACGCGGCCACATCTTCTCTTACTATCTCCTCGCCCTTCATGTTGCAGCCGTTAATATAATTAAGTACAGCGCTCTTTAAACCGCTGAAACTAAAATCGTATTCGCTTCCGGCAACCTTCGCTCTCGGAAACTCAATGGCATTCGGATTCCCTTCGTGAGAAACTTTTTCAATCTTTGGTCCGCCCGGATAGCCGAGTCCTATGGCCCTTGCTACCTTGTCAAAGGCTTCACCCGCAGCATCGTCTCTTGTTCGGCCTAAAATTTCGTATTTGCCATAGTCTGCAACTCTTACAAGATGGGTATGTCCTCCCGATACGACAAGGCAGCCGAAAGGAGGCTCAAGTTCTTTGTTTTCTATATAATTGGCGCTTATATGCCCTTCAATATGATGCACCCCGACAAGAGGAATGCCTTTTGCGAAGCTTATTGCCTTAGCTTCGGCCACGCCAACAAGAAGCGCTCCGACAAGTCCCGGTCCGTATGTAACCCCAATGGCATCTATGTCATCAAGAGTCATTCCGGCTACTTTAAGCGCTTCTTCTATAACCTGATTAATCTGTTCTATATGTTTTCTCGATGCGATTTCCGGCACCACTCCGCCGTAAAGCGTGTGCAAATCTATCTGTGAAGAAATAATATTGCTTCTTACATCTCTTCCGTTTACCACAACAGCCGCAGCCGTTTCATCACAAGAACTTTCTATCGCAAGAATTTTAACGTCACTCATTTACACTCTCATCCGTTTCTTCTTCGGCATCATCTTCTATATGAAGTGAATAACCCATTATCTTCCATCTGTTATCTTCATCCTGCCTAAATACATAGTCCTGAACCGTGCGCGCATAAGACGTATCCTGTTTAATAAAGTAAGAAACCGTTACAAGTGCACAGTCATATCCTCTAAACTGCGTGTATTTAACCTCGTCGGCAGCTGAAATTGTATAGTTGTTTACAGTCCATGATTTACTCTTGTATTCATCTGCTTCAGCCTTCATGGCAGCTCTGTAGCTTTCCAAAGGATTCTCTTCCAAAAGCTCATCATCCATTAGACATCTCATCTGATCCGTAAGTGTATTAAACTCTTCTTCGGTATAATCCTCGTTATAAAGAGCGACAAGATATCTGCTGTACTCATTGACAACAGCCCTTGGAGACGCCGGATAAACCAGATCGAAATTCTGAGTCAGAAGTTCGTCCAGTTCTGTCACCTCGGTATCGGCTTCAATATCGGCAGTATTATTAATCGAATAATAAAATGCTCCCAAAGCCCCGGCCACTATTATCACAGCCGCTATTATAAAAACAATTAATCTTTTCTTCATATTGTGTCCCTATAAATATTAAGCCGTCTACTCCTCTTCAAACCCCAAAGTAACCGTCATTCCGTCTTTTCCGGCTACCGTGTTCGGAAAAATCTTCTTGGTATCTTTCATAAACTCTCCCGGGTGATTGAGTGAAGGGCTGTAATGTGTAAGCCACATCTCCTTTACTTTCGCCTCTTTTGCCAGCTCCGCAGCTTCATAAAACGTCATATGCTTATACTGTCTGGCTTTCTCCAATTTATCTTTCTCTCCGTACATACCCTCGCAGATAAAAAGGTCAGAGTCTGCCGCATTTGTTTTAATCGACTCCGTAGGCCTTGTATCTGTGCAGTATGTAAGTTTTATTCCTTTCCTTTCAGGCCCCAAAACCATATCCGGCGTAAATGTTTTTCCGTCTTCTGTTATGGTCTCTCCTTTTTGAAGCCTGCTCCAAAGCATCTTTGGAATTCCGTGCTCTTCGGCTTTTTCAACGCTGAACTTACCCGCACGCGAAATCTCCATTGTATATCCATAGCAAACAACATTGTGATTAACCCTGAAAGCCTTAAGCACAAGTCCGTTAACCTCAATTGTTTCTTCCTTATTTTCAAGCTCTATAAACTTAATTTCAAACGGCAGCTCGGGTGCAATCGTTCTAAGAGCGTTTACAACCTTTTCCAAACCTTTGGGCCCTATCATGGTTACAGGCTCGGTTCTGTCAGCATTTCCCATTGTAAGCAAAAGCCCCGGCAGTCCGCTTATATGATCCGCATGATAATGCGTAAAACAGATTACATCTATCGGCTTTGCGCTAATGCCCTGCTCCTTCATTGCTATCTGCGTGCCTTCGCCGCAATCTATAAGTATAACTTTTCCGTTGTATCTGGTGTAAAGGGATGTCAGCCACCTGTACGGCAGCGGCATCATTCCTCCTGTTCCCAGCAGACAAACATCTAACATTCCACTATCCTTTTCATTATAACAGCATCTTCCCTAGGTAAGTCATAAAAATTTTTTCTGATGCCTATATCTTTAAATCCGTATTTTTTGTAAAGCCCTATCGCCGCCTCGTTTGAGCGCCTGACTTCAAGTATTATCGAAAGAATACCTTTTTCGGCCGCGATTTTATTCATCTCACCTATTATTCTTCCGGCAATGCCCATCCTTCTTTTGCCCGGGTCTACTCCAACCCTTTCAATCTCCGCCTCGTCAAAAGAAATATACATACCCGCATATCCGAGAATCTCTCCTTCTTTTTCGGCCACAAGAAAAACCGTATCCTCTCTTAGCGCCGACTCGGCAAAGCCCTTTGCGGACCACGGCCTGTTAAAGCACTGCTCTTCTATCAGAAATACCGCTTCGGTATCCTTTTTATCCATCTCTCTGACAATAATATCAGGCATTCTTTTCTCTTTCCATTCTTTCGCGTTCGGCCTGTGACATCCTAAGGTATTCAGGTGCAAACTCTCTCGGCTCTGTAAACATATTGTTTTCATACATATAAGCCGCTCTCTCCAAAAGCGCGCCGGCTCTTTGATAAGCCATGTGCGGAGGCGCAAGCTTAAACGGCACCGTAGTTTTTTCCTTAATTATATCTTTGTAAACAGGCACTCCGTCTCCGAGGAAAATAACCTCTCTTCCAAGCTCATTTACACTCTCTATGATTTCCTCGACCGGTATTGCGCATTGTTTTTTAACCGTCTTAAATTCTCCACCGTCAAACTCGTAAATCCCGGTATATACCTGATTTCTTCTCGCATCCATGAGCGGACAGATGAGTTTATCAGAACCGCAGAAATTATAAGCAAGCCCTTCAAGCGTCGGAACCGCTATAAGCGGCACACCCAGCGCCAGTCCAAGCCCCTTTGCGGTAGCGGCTCCTATCCTAAGTCCGGTGAAAGAACCCGGTCCCGCCGAGATGGCCACCGCATCAATACTGCTTAAATCAAGCTCTGTCATCTTTTTTATTTCTTCTATCATAGGAAGGAGTGTCTGTGAATGCGTTTTTTTATAATTAACCGTATACTCTGCCTGCATAATCGAATCGGCATAAACCGCCACGCTTGCCACAAGCCCCGAGCTTTCTATCGCCAGTATATTCAACTCCTTATTCTCCTTCCATAGTTATTATTCTGTAATCAAAACCTTTTTCGAGGTCTTTTTCTATTTTAATATGTACGGCTTCTTTCGGAATAATTTCATCGATCATAGAACCCCACTCCACAAGAGAAGCGCCGTCTCCGTAAAAATATTCTTCATAGCCTATTTCATCCATCTCACTCACATCGCCTATTCTATAGACATCAAAGTGGTAAAACGGCATTCTTCCCTCATCATACACCTGAACAATGGTAAATGTCGGGGAATTAATCGGCTCATCTATGCCAAGACCTTTTGCAAAGCCCTGAGTGAAAACGGTTTTCCCTGTTCCGAGTTCTCCGTCAAGTACGTATACATCTCCCGCCTTGGCTTTTTCTCCGAGGCTTTTCCCGAATTCAAAAGTATCTTCGCTGCTAAAACTTTCAATCTTCATATTATATAGCCTCATCAAAACAGATTTCAAAATGCTGTTCTTCATCGTCCATAACTTCGCCGGTTATGTCAAAATAAAATACAACCATTGCAGCATTTATATATATCGATATCCAAAGATAAGCTATACCAAAGGACAAAAGACCGAGTAAAAGCCAGCCGATAAAAGATATGCCAAGATAAAAAAGTCTTCCTTTGTTGCCCTTCATTATATTGGCAGACTCCTTAAAAGACTCTATAACTCCGTATTCCGGATTGTCTATCATAATTTCAAATATCATTGAAAATATAAGCGTTAATATAACTTCAATTACAATTCCTATCGCCATAAGAAACAGTCCCAATGCCATCTGCATTATATCGAGCGTATAACTCGAAACAATTATCAGCGCATATCCCGGAGCTATCGGAAGAAGGAATATTACCAATTCAAGCAAACCCGCAAGAATAAATCTGTCCGGGTGATTTTTAAAGGCAAAAAACAAATCCGAATACGTCATTTTTACGCCTCTTAAAATATTCATCAGCATATATACCAGTCCTATCGAAAGCAAAATCGATAAAATGGCAACTATAATGTTGGCCAAAACAAATACCAACATTCCGTTTGTTGTATTTAGATCGCAAACAGCCTGAAACAGCGTCAGAATTACTGACGGAAAAAGTTCGGCCAAAATAAGGGCACCTATTAAAATACCGTAATTGCCCATAAGTTTTTTTCTGGCTATGCACTTTATTGTGCCGGAATCTCTTTTCATAAACACCTCTTATAATCCAAGCAGACCGATTCTTATACTTTCAACATATTCATAAGAATCGCCGTATAATTCATTGTAATATCTCATATATTCCTGAATGAGAGCATCCCATCCGCCCATTGATTTAACAACGGCCATAAGCATAATAATAAAAATCGCAAGGCTTCCCGCCATACCTATTATCGATAAAAGTAGACCTTTTTTCGGCTTTCTTCTAAGCGGGAGCTTGTCCGTTCTCGAAAGCAAAGCAAAGGTTATTCCGAGCGATCCGAAAATAAAGCTTATAAAAAATACCATACATGAGAATATTGAAATAAGACCGCAGCAAAAAGCAGCCGTTTCAAAAAAATTCCCCCGGTTTATATCTCTCTTTGGTTCGGGCTCATCATATCTTGTATACTCCATAATCCCTCCGTAAAAAAAATGCAATAATACATTTAAAGTTTATCACGACCTGCTTTCAAAAACAATAGATAAGGGAGCAAATCCACAAGATTTGCTCCCTTTAGTTCTACATATTGTATATAATTAATTTTAGTCCGGAATAAATTTGTCATGTACGGCTCTTGTTGCCTTATCAACATCTTCTTCATCAATAAGAACCGTGATACGAATGTCGCTTGTGGAAATCATTCTGATATTAACTCCGACATTGTAAAGAGCTTCAAACATTCCTGATGCAACACCTGTATTTGTCTGCATTCCGGCTCCGACTACGGATACCTTTGCAACCTTGTCGTCAGACTCGATTCTCTGAGCAGTGATGCGGTCTTTGTTTTCTTCAAGTACCGCAAGAGCGTCCTTCATATCTGTCTTTGCTACTGTAAAGGAAATATCCTTTGTACCGTCACGACCGATTGACTGAAGAATAACGTCTACGCTGATTTTATGAGCTGCCATAAGGTTAAATACCTTAAATGCGATACCCGGCTCATCCTTAAGTCCAATAACTGCAATTCTCGCTGTATTTCTATCAGCAGCAACTCCACTGATTAACATCTGTTCCATTTTTACAACCTCCTTAACAACAGTTCCTTCAGCCTCGGTAAGAGATGAACGAACTACCAACTGTACACCGTATTTTTTAGCCATTTCAACCGAACGGTTGTGAAGCACCTTGGCTCCCAATGTGGCAAGTTCAAGCATTTCATCATAAGTTATTTCTTTCATTTTCTTTGCGTTTGGCACAACTCTCGGGTCTGCCGTATAAACGCCTTCAACGTCTGTGTAAATCTCACAGGCATCAGCATGAAGTGCTGCCGCAAGAGCTACCGCCGTTGTATCTGATCCGCCTCTTCCGAGTGTTGTCAAATCGTCATATTTGTTAATTCCCTGGAAACCGGTAACAATAACAATCTTTCTCGAGTCAAGTTCATGACGGATACGCTCTGTATCTATTCTTTTAAACTTGGCATTGCTGTACTCACTTGTTGTGTGCATCACAACCTGAAATGCGTTAAGCGAAATTGCCGATACTCCCATAGATCCCATAGCCATTGCCATAAGTGCAACAGATGTCTGCTCGCCTGTTGCAAGGAGCATGTCGATTTCTCTTTTTTTAGCATCCGGATTTATATCCGCTGCCATTTCAAGTAACCTGTCAGTGGTCTTACCCATTGCTGAAAGTACTACAACGACATCATGTCCTTTGTTATAGTCTTCGATGCAACGTCTTGCGACGTTCATAATTCTTTCTTTGTCGGCAACGGAGCTGCCTCCAAACTTTTTAACGATAAGCATATTATCCTCCTAATATATTAACCCAGACGAATTCTGGTTATTTTGTTATTTAATTTGTCGTATTTTCCGGCAAAATCTTTTTCGCTCATTTCTTCAGTAACAAATCCGAATTCGCCTTTTATACCTGCCGCCTCAACAAAAGCAACATCTCCGAAAAGTTCTGTTATTTCCTTTTCTCTTTCCTTAACCTCTCCCGAAGCTCTTACGAAGAATTTTCTTGTCATATCTTCGTAATTTAAAAGCTTGAGCTCTTCCTTGCTCCAGTCATAAGGTATATGTTTGCCGAGATTCTTTGCAATGTTAACCACATCGGCAATTACAGCACTGGCTGTAGGAAGCATTCCCGCTCCGCTACCGTAGAACATCGAATCTCCGAGGACATTTCCTTTAACAAATATTGCATTAAACACTCCGTTAACAGGATAGAGCGGATGAGAATCCGGAAGCATTACCGGTGATACCACCGCATAGTAACCCTTGTCAGTCTTTTTACTTGTCGCAACAAGCTTTATAGCTCTGTCAAGCACAAGGGCATACTTCATATCCTCTGCTGTTATCTTTGTGATTCCTTCCATATGTACGCCTTCGAAATTAACCTGTTTTCCGCTCACAATTGAAGTAAGGATGGAAATCTTTCTTCCGGCATCATAGCCTTCCACATCATCGGTTGGATCTGCCTCAGCAAATCCGAGCGACTGTGCTTCTTTTAAAACCTCCGAAAAATCAGAGCCTTCTTTTGCCATTTTAGTAAGAATAAAGTTTGTTGTGCCGTTCATTATTCCTGAAATCTCTTCAACTTCATCGGCACAAAGAGCGTCGTACAAAGGTCTGATAATAGGTATACCGCCTCCTACGCTTGCTTCATATAAAAAGCTTGCGTTTTTTGCCTTTGCAATCTCCATAAGCTCCGTTCCGTATTTTGCCACAAGAGCCTTGTTTGAAGTAGCAACACTTTTTCCCGCTTCAAGAGCAGCCTTAACAAAAGTGTATGCAGCCCCGGTTCCGCCCATGGTCTCAATAACGATTTTTACTTCGTCATCATTTACAATCTTTTCAAAATCAGTTGTAACAAGAGCTTCTCTTTTATCTCCCGATACATCTTTTCTGTCAAGAATGTACTTAAGGCTGATTTCTTCCCCGACTCTTTCGGCGATAGCCTTTTTGTTAATTTCGAGCACTTCAGCCGCACCCGATCCGATTGTTCCGTAACCTAAAATAGCTGTTTTAATCATATTACTCTTCCTTTACTCTCTGGCTAATATTTTCACGGAATGAATTCCGTTTAAAGCTTCTATTTTTTCAACCATCTTTGAAATATCTTTGGTTGATTCGAGCACCTCAACACTAAGCGTCAGAGTTGCCACTCCGTTTACCGGTATACTTTGATGGATTGTAAGAATGTTTGCCTGATATCTGGCAACCACCTTAAGCAGATCCGACAAAAGTCCCGGTTCATCATCCATTTGGGAAATAATCGTAAAGGCTTTACCCTTTACATTGTCATGAAACGGAAAAATATCCTCTTTGTATTTGTAAAAAGAACTTCTGCTAATACCAACCTTATCCGTGGCCTCCTGAATAGAGGCGGCTTTGCCGGATTCGATCAGGCGCTTTGCCCTTACCACTTTAAGCAGTACCTCAGGGACAGCCTTCTTTCGCAGAACATAATATTCGTAATTATCAGACATACTCATTAAAGCCTCTTACATCATACTCTTCTTGTTTTCGTATAGCATACAATTGTATGCCTCCGAAAGATACTTGCAAAAAAGATAGTACCACACTCAAAGCATATATGCAAGAGTGAATTTGTACTATCTTTTATATAACTACGATATCCATTTAAGATAAGCATTAACAAAGCTATCAAGCCTACCGTCAAGTACAGCATTGGCATTACTTGTTTCCTCGTTTGTACGATGATCTTTTACAAGAGTATACGGCTGAAGGAAGTATGAACGAATCTGGCTGCCAAAGGCATTATCCGTAACAGTACCTCTGATTTCATCTGTTTTTTGCTTGTTTTCTTCCTGTTTCAAGAGATACAGACGGCTTTTGAGCATCTGCATAGCCTTATCTTTGTTCATATGCTGGCTTCTCTCGTTTTGGCACTGAACAACGATCCCGGTCGGAAGGTGAGTGATTCGTATAGCGGAAGACGTTTTGTTAATATGCTGTCCGCCCGCACCGCTCGACCTGTAGGTATCGATACGCAAATCGTCATCATTAATCTCAATATCAATATTGTCTTCAATCTCCGGCATTACATCACAGGAAGCAAACGATGTCTGCCTTTTGCCGTTGGCATTGAAAGGAGAAATCCTTACCAGGCGGTGTACGCCCTTCTCGGACTTTAAATATCCGTAGGCATTTTCTCCGTCCACTTCAAAAGTAATGGACTTTATTCCTGCCTCATCTCCGTCAAGATAATCAAGTACCTGAACCTTAAATCCGTGGCTGTCCGCAAACTTTGAGTACATGCGATAAAGCATTTCCGTCCAGTCGCAGGCTTCGGTTCCACCGGCGCCCGCATGAAGCGTAACAACCGCATTTTCCTTGTCGTACTCGCCCGAAAGCAAAGTACGCATAAATATCTCATCGAGCTTTTGTTCAAGCTCGTCAAGCTCTTGTTCTATTTCGGGAATGAGGGAAACATCTCCCTCTTCCACTCCCATTTCTATAAGAGTATCTATATCGTCATATCTTTTCTGAAGGTCATCCTCTGTTGCTTTTTCATCCTTAAGATTCTTAAGCTCCATAGTATCCTTTTGAGCCTTTTCCATATCGTCCCAAAAGCCGGGTGCCTCCATCGCTCTTTCAAGTTCCTCTATACGAGCACACTTACTCGCCGAGTCAAAGTGAATCCCTCACTTCCGTCAGTGATTTTCCCGCATTTTCAAGTCTCATTTTGCATGGGTCGAATTCTACCACCTTCGTCACCTTCTTTCTTTATATTTATAAATTTTATTCTTCAATCAAAAGTTCAACGGCTTTTTGTATCTGATTGTCGTTATCCACGCTGTAATCCGCGTCTTCTCCGCCAAGGTTTTCATATTCAAGTTCAACGTCCGGATCGATGCCCACTCCGTCAAAGTTCTTTCCGCTCGAGGAATAGAACTTGCCGTTTGTTACCTTTACGGCACTTCCGTCCGGAAGCGCAAGAGTAACCTGATATACACCTTTGCCGTATGTGGTGGTTCCGACAAGTGTGCCCCACTCAAACTCTCTTATAGCTTCGGCAAAAATCTCCGATGCGCTGGCAGTGTTTCCGTTTATAAGGACAACAATAGGAATCTCGAGCTTTGTCTCCTCATCCGATGTATAGTCCTTTCTTACCTCATCCTTTTCTTCCACAGTATAAACGATTGTTCCTTCCGGAAGAAGATAATCAAGCACATCTGCCGCACCGTCAATAAGTCCGCCGCCGTTATTCCTGAGGTCTATTATCATCGAAGTCATTCCCTCATCAAGGAAAAGCTCCGTATACTCTTCAAACTGTTCTCCTGTCGATTTGGTAAATGACGTAATTCTTAAATATCCCACTCCGTCATCAAGCATTGTACCCGCAACACTTGCAAGTTCAACCTCTTCTCTTGTGGCAACAACGGTATTTACCTGCTCGCCTCTGATATAAGTAAGAGTAACATCGACTCCTTCTTCTCCTCTTATAAGGGCAACAACCTCTTCAAGCTCCATCTCGCTGACGTCTTCATCATCTACCGCAATAACAATATCCCCCGCTTCAAGTCCGACATCTTCTGCCGGAGTATCCGGATATACAAACATTACTATAGGATATCCCGTATCCGGATCCGTCGAAAATGTCGCTCCGATTCCCGCATAAGAACCCGAGTTTTTCTCGGAAAGTCTCTTATACTCATCAACGGTATAATAGCTGCTGTATGCATCTCCTATTCCTTCAAGAAGTCCCGCGTACATTCCGTCGAGCATATCGTCAACATCTACATCCTCGCAGTAGTATCTGTTTATTATCGCATAAATATAACCAAGCTTTTCTAATGTTTCGCTTGTAAGAGTATTGGTAAGCGTAAGCTCGCTTACAACATTGTCTCCCGAAGCATCCCCGCTTTCTTCAGTCGTTTGAGTTTGCTCAGCGCTTTTTTTAGCCTGCATATATCTCAAATAGCTTACTCCCATAAATACGAGTCCTGCCAATACAAGCACCAAAACAGCTCCGATTATTCCGTGAATAATTCCCTTTTTATATTCACTGTGTTTTTCTTCTTCTAAATCCTTTTCCTCCGAGATTAAATTCTCCTCTTTTTCTTCCCCCTCATTATTAAGTCCGTTAAATTCTTCGTCCATACACACCTCTAAACATCCAAATGCTTACGCATTGTTAAAATACTTCCCAAAAATCCTATGCCCACACCCAAGACAAGAGCTACGGGAACCAAAAATCCAAATACCTCTCCGGCCGGCATAAATACAAGAATATCCGATAAGAAATTAAAATTCTTTCCTATATATGCCGTAACTCCGTTATACAAATAATGCAGAATTACAAGAGGAATAGCCGATCCCATAAGGCCGATAAGCATTCCCTCTATAAGAAACGGAACCCTGATAAAAAGATCCGTCGCACCTATAAGCTTCATAATGGCTATTTCTTCTTTTCTGACCGTTATACCAACCGCAATAGTATTATTTATAAGGAAAATAGCTACTGCGAGAAGAATGAGTATAATGGCAACCGAAATATATCCTACAAGCTTATTAAAATCCGAAAGGATGTTTGCGGCCACAACAGACTGATTAACCTGTCTTACTCCGTCCAAGCTCTCTATATAAGATGCAAGCGATGACTGCATTGAAATATCATTCAAATACACCTCAAAGTTGGCTGAGTTAGCAAGCGGATTGTCTTCCGCAAGTCCCTCTGCCGCTTCTTCCGAGCCGTTAAGATACTCGTCTATATACTGCTGAAGCGCTTCTTCGGCAGATACAAAAACAATATCCGATACCTCTGCTCTTTTTTCAATCTCCTGACCAATGGCTTCTATCTGCACATCGGATATGCCTTCATCAAAAAATACCGTTATAGTTACCGACTGTTCGGCATCTCTCATTGTCTCCTGGAAATTCATAACAACAGAAAAGATAATCCCGAACAAAAATATACATGCTGACATTGTAGCAACCGACGCAAGGGAAAATATTTTGTTTTTCCATATATTCATCAGTCCCTGTTTTAAACAATAAAAAACCATACTATACTCCCGCGGCTTCGTCGCTTACGACTATACCTTTTTTTAGTTTAATAACTCGCTTGCCCATGGCTTTAACGATTTCCATATTATGAGTAACAACAAGCACAGTCGTTCCCCTCTGGTTGATTTCATCCAAAAGCTTCATTATCTCCCATGCGTTATTGTCATCAAGATTTCCGGTCGGCTCATCCGCAAGAAGAATCTTAGGCTCATTTACAAGTGCTCTTGCAATAGCCACTCTTTGCTGTTCTCCTCCGGAAAGCTGCTGCGGATATGAGCGGTATTTTTCCGCAAGCCCCACCATCGAAAGCATGATAGGTACCTTTCTTTTCATTCCTCTTATCGACGCCCCTATTACTCTCTGAGCGAAAGCAACGTTATCATAAACGTTCCTGTCTTTAAGAAGTCTGAAGTTCTGAAATACAACTCCGACGTTTCTTCTGTAATATGGGATCTGCTGTCTTTTTACTTTTGAAAGCTTTCTGCCGTTAACGGTAATCTCACCGCTTGTGGCATCGAGTTCTTTTAACAAAAGCCTTATAAGTGTCGATTTGCCCGAGCCGCTGTCTCCGGTGATGAAAACAAATTCACCGGGATTAACGTGCAGGCTCACATTATATAGAGCCGGTGCTCCGGCAGAATAATTTTTTGTAACATTTTCAAGAGTTATCATTTTCCACCTCTAAAAATCGGATTCTTCCATGTGCTTCATGTATTTTGAAACCATGAGTGCTATTTTAAAAGTAATGGCATCCTCAAAATTCCTAAGGTCAAGCCCCGTTGCCTTCTGAATCTTATCCAGCCTGTAGACAAGTGTGTTTCTGTGAATAAAAAGCTGCCTTGAAGTTTCGGAAACGTTAAGGCTGTTTTCAAAGAACTTGCCAATGGTCTCTATTGTCTCTTCGTCGAATTCATCCGGAGACTGTTTTGCAAAAATCTCTTTAATAAACATCTTACAAAGTGAAATCGGAAGCTGGTAAATAAGTCTTCCTATTCCGAGAGAATTATATGCTATAACGCTTCTCTCCTCGAAAAAGATTTTCCCCACATCGAGAGACATTCTCGCTTCTTTATAAGATCTTGAAACCTCTTTTATTTCATAAACGATTGTACCGTATGCAACATGCACGCTGCTGCCGTCAGCCTTAGGCCCTACCGCCCCCTGGAGAATCTGCGCAGTTTTATCTATGTCTTCATACTTATCGTTGTTTCCGAGTTCTTTAACTACCACAATGCTGTTTTCATCGACTGCGGTAACAAAATCCTTTGGCTTGCCGCTCAAAAGACCTCTTATCTTTTCAACGTCATACGCCTCTCTGTCTTTATCGGTTTCAATGATAAAGACTATTCTTTTTGCATCAAGCTCAATATGAAGCTTCTTTGCGCGGTTATATATATCCACGAGCAAAAGATTATCCAAAAGAAGATTCTTGATAAAGTTATCCTTATCAAATCTTTCCTTATATGCCGTAATCAGGCCTTGTATCTGAAATGTCACCATCTTGCCGACCATAACGGCATCTTCGCCGTTTCCGTTGGCTAAAAGAACATATTCAAGCTGGCTCTCATCAAATATTTTAAGGAACTGGCACCCTGCAACCACCTGTGACTCAGCCTGTGACAGTGCAAAACTTTTGGCAGGTTCAGTATAGTCATCGGTTTCGCTAAACGTGGTGGCCAGCGGCTTTCCCATCGTATCCATTATACATAAATCGATTTTGGTAATGTTCTTTATACCGTCTATTGTGGTCTGAAGAACCTGATTAGAAATCATAACATCTCTCCTTTGGTAAACTTTCACAAATCCCCGCACATTTTTTTGTGTAAATTAAATAGAAACCCAAACTAATTCTAATACAGAATGACAAAAAATTAAAGGGTTATTTCCGATTATTATGGCAATTTGCATAAAAAACGGCAATCCCTTTAATGTTTATAAGTTTTCATTATTGAATTTATTAACTTTATGATGGAAGATTCGGGAACTTACGATTCTTCTCCATCTCTTTCTAAGTCCGTAGGATTTCCTGTTATGAGGTTTCTGTGTCCCTATTCCGTACCACAGCTTGGCGCAAATGTGGTTTTTATGCGCACTCAAAAAAGCCTCCTGCTTAGGCGAAGAAGTCGTCGAAATAATAACATCCGGTAAAACTATGTTAATCTCATTAACAAGTTTCTCACTTCCGGCCGACTCTTCATCAATAATTCCCTGCCCGACAATCTTTAAATGTTCAAAATTATCGTTTAGGTATTTCTTTAGTGCATCGGTGTCTTCTAGCGTATCCCCCAACAAATATACGCTGTAACCGCCGCGATACAACTTCTTTAAAAAGTCAGCAAAGAAATTCCCGTTTTCTGTCTCGTTTATTCTTTGCAGCCTTGCCACTCCCGCCGCTTCAAGGATGGCCTTGTCGCCGACAATGGTAAGATCCGCTCCGGATAATTCATTTTTTACGTTCTCATCGGATTCGGCAATCATCAAAAGTTCCATGTCAACCATTTGAACATAATTCATGGCCGTATCCTTAAGAAACCCTTCCATAACGGACAATGATTCTCTATTTGAATAATTGTCTAGTTCCATGCCCATTACGTTTATTTTCTTAATCATGAGACACAGTATATCAAAAAGGCGCCGATAATTCAACCCGGCGTCTGCGAAAGGAGCTTTTTGCAGAATTTTCTGACTTATCTTAACATCCTGCAACAGATGTTAGTCATTTGAAAAGTCAACATTTTTTATAACTTTGAATTTTTTTATACACATTGCACAAAACTTCTGTTCGACTTTTTTATTGTGCAACCTTAAATTTTTAAAGGTTTTTTGTGGATAATGTGCATAACTTCGTGTATAAGTCGATTTTTTAAGGTTTCTTTAAGGTTGGATGTGGATAACTTTGCACGCAATCTAATACAATTTTAGTTAATTTTACTCTTTCATTTTTTTGTTTTGTGCAACTTTACCATATTTTCCTTTATGTAACCCTGCAAATCACTTGCATTTCATGAAAGAAAAAATTCAAAAAAAATGCTGCCGCTTATGCGACAGCATTTTATCACTCTAGAATATTCTTCTCACGCATATAATACTTCTGTAATTAGCAGGTGAAGTATATTTAATACCCGTAGAAGGTGTACTTGCATGTACTATAGTATTATTGCCCACATAAATGGCAACATGTCCGCTATAGCAAATAATATCTCCCGGCTGCATATCGCTTGTGCTTACGGAATATCCGACGCTTCTAAGCGAATATGAGCTGTGCGGCAATGAAATACCGAATGCGGCATATACACTCATTACAAATCCCGAACAGTCACATCCGTTTGTAAGTGATGTACCTCCGTATACATAAGGGTTGCCGACAAACTGGCAGGCATAATTGGCTACCGCACTTCCGCTGTATCCCGACGGATTATCATAATGTCTGTCGGAAGACGAGCTGCTTGATGAAGATGATGAGCTGCCCGATGATGAAGACGATGACGACGAGCTTGCTGCTGCCGCCGCTGCAGCCTTAGCTGCCGCTTCTGCCTCAAGCCTTGCCTTTTCTTCGGCTATGGATTCCGCTTCATCAAATGTAGTTATAATGTCCACATATTCCTTTGCTACGAATCCTTTAGTACCGTTAAACTTAACCTTTACCCAGTTTCCACCGGAATACTTAAGCACCCTGAGCTCTTCTTCTATAGGTATCATATCAAGTACAGCCGAATCCGTGCTGTTGCTGGCTCTTAAATACAAGGTTGTTGTATTTACTATCGCAAGCTTTGTGCAAGCCTCTTCAATCACTTCTTTATCTCCGATTGAAAGGAACTCACTTTTAACATATCCGGTAACAGATCCCGACTCAATCTTAGTCCAGTCTCCGTCCTGTTCAATTACCGTGCCTGCGCAATCCGCGTAAAGCTTTCCGAGTATCTTTGAATCCTCGCTCGGTTTTTTTCGAATATTTACATAGTCATTTACCTGAGCTATTGCAATATTCTCATAATCAACATCTTCCGTTAATGACTTATCTTCTTCCTCGTCAGCTTCTTCTTTTTCTTCCAATTCTTCTAAAGCTGCCGAAATAACCGTATCATCAATGTTTGTAAAATCGTTCTTTGCAACGATTTGAGTAAACATAGATGAAACCCCTGCGACTGCCACTCCCCCATCAAGTGTATCCGCATATGCAGGTACGCTACCAAGCGTAAGGCTTATAGCACAGGCACATGCCGCAATCGCCATTGCTTTCCTTCTCATATCTCGTTCTCCTTTTACAATTATTACATAATTGTTACAATTCTTTAACATTATAGCAATAAGGCCATATTATGTCAAGTTAATCTGAAAAGGAACTGAAATAAAAACAACAAAACCCGGCCGTAAGCCGGGTTAATTTATCCGTAATAAATCATATATGCCACACAGATTCCAACTGCTATAACAAGCGGCAGAGTAATTCTTCTTCCGCTTTCGGCTTTCATAAATCCTTTCATATGTGAAAGCCTTCCCGTATGCTTTAAAAGCCAGATGTAAACGCCTACAGCGCCTACTGTACATATGGCCGCAATAAACGACCATGCCGCAAGGGTAAGAACAATCTGGTCAGTGGTTATTTCCACATCCTCTATACTTATACCCATCACCGAATATCCGTAAACCATGAGCATGTTCAAAGCGTTTATGGACATATGACAAATCATCGACGGAATAATGCTTCCCGTTGCCTCTGTCACAAGCGCAAAAACAAAGCCAAGGATAATGGCATAGGAAAACTGATTAAAGTTAAGATGTAAAAGTCCGAATAAAAGCGAGCTCGCAATCGCTCCCAAAAACATTCCGCCCTCTTTATATTCGTTGTAAAACATACCTCTGAATATAACTTCTTCAACTATTCCGGGCAGTATAGCTATAACCAAAACGTTAACAACCATGTTCGGTCCCAAAATACTGTCCATAAGAGCTGTTGCTTCATTACTTACTACAAGCTGCGAAGCAATGTTTGCGACAGTTATCAGCGGATAGCATAAAGCAACAAAAAGCGCCGCAATAAGCAAAGTTGATACGGTTACGGGTTTTATGAGATATTTCTTTTGTACATCGACATTATACTTTACGCAATATATAGTCGGCACAAGCAAAAGCAATATATATGAAAGTGCCGAAGCCTTGAGCGTTGTATCTGCCAAAAACGGGGCAAAAAATCCCACGCAAACGCTTCCCCCCAGATAGCAAAGGAGCAAAAGGAGAAAGACCATGTTCATTCTCTTATAATTCTTCATATTATTTCTCTGCTATAGCCTCGATTTCAATCATAACGTCTTTCGGAAGGCGAGCCACTTCCACGCATGAGCGTGACGGATACGGCTCTTTAAAATACTTTGCATAAACTTCGTTTATGGCCGCAAAGTCATTCATCTCTTTAATAAATACTGTGGTTTTAATAACCTTTTCAGCACAGCTTCCTGCTGCCTCAAGAAGGTTCATAAGGTTTTTGAAAGCCTGCTCAGCCTGTGCAACCGAGCCTTCCGGTATTTCTCCGCTTTCAGGCACAACAGGAATAATTCCCGAAGTAAATATTGTATTTCCCACTTCAATCGCCTGTGAATAAGGTCCGATAGCTGCAGGTGCCTTATCTGTAGATATTACTTTTTTCATATTATTTCCCACTCCTTTTTATATTTTTATCTGTAATTATTATTTTTCTGTCTTTATAAAGTCTTCCAACCGCTCGCTTAAATGCATTTTTACTGAGTCCCGTTTCCTGCATTATAAGTTCGGGATCAGCCTTGTCATTAAAGGGAAGAACTCCGTCATAAATATCAAGAAGTTCCATTATCTTTGCGCTGTCTATATCCATCTGAATATAGGCTTTTTCCCTGAGCGAAAGATCAAGCTTTCCGTCCTCTTTAACTCCGCTAACCCTGCACTCTATAACCGATCCGACTTTAAGGTCTCTTATGTTTTCGCTCGGCGGTATCATCGCAGAATACTTGTCATCCACGGCTGCATATGCGCCGAACTTCGGGCTGACCTCATATATTCTTGCATCCACCCTGTCATCTTTTTTGTAGATATCAGTAGTTGTAAGAGCATGATAAACCTTCATACTTGCCGCAAGTCGCATTGATTTATCAACATATAAGGTTACAAGAATTTCATCGCCCTCGTGTATTTTGGCGGTCTGCTCCTTAAAAGGTAAAAACAAATCCTTTTCGAGTCCCCAGTCAAGAAAGGCTCCTATCTTACTGATTTTTACTACCTTAAGTGCCTTAACCTCTCCTAAGGTAAGCGCCGGAGTATTGGTTGTGGCAATAAGCCTGTCTTCCGAATCTCTGTATATAAAAACTTCGATTTCACTTCCCATCTGAGAGCCGGCCGGCACCTGCTTTCTCGGCAGAAGTACCCTCTCATCGTTATTTACACCGTCTGAAAGATATACTCCAAACTCCACTTTCTTACAAACCTTAAGGGTCTGCTTTTTTCCGATTTCTATCATATTATTCCAGTTCCATTTCTATTATTGCACTGATTTGCCCTTTTCCGTTTTCAAGTACCACATAGAGAATATTGTCTGCCATCTTCGTCTTTGCTTCAAATGTCTGTCCGAGATAAGTAGCATCACGATACTCAACTCTTACACTCTTTGCGGTCATATTTCCGGGTATGTACTCTGCAGCAATCTTTACATACTGAGAATTGTTTACATGTCCGTTTGTGTCTATATCGGATTTTCTGACTCTGAAAGGCTCCCGTCTTTCCAAATCGTCGGGAGTTTTTACCTTTCTTCCCTTATTCTCCATGTCAATTCTGGGGCTTGTTACAAATTTTTCCTTTATTACCTGTTCGGCTCTAAGAGGCCTTAATGTCTCCAAATCCATATATACCCAAAGTGAATCCGCATAAGCTATCATCTTGCCTTCGGTATCTTTAATACAAAAGTTTCTGTATCCGAAACATCCTTTAAGTTCATACGGCCAGGTAAATATCTCAATATCTTCGCCGCTTTTTGCATATCTGTCTATATGTACATCCCAGTAAACTAAAATCCAGCCTTTTTTCGAGGCCATGAGATAATCCATCCCGATGCCGAGCGAGTCAGACTGAAAACTTGAGCAGTCCTGAAAATAATCCAGAATAGCCCCAAGAGTCAAAAGTCCTTTATCATCAACTTCACTGTATCTTACCTTACTTTTAAAACTGTACATATCACACCTCACAGTAAAAGAAAAAGCACCGCGTTCGCGATGCTCCTAAGCTGGCCCACAAGGATTCGAACCTTGAAATGACGGAGTCAGAGTCCGTTGCCTTACCATTTGGCGATGGGCCATCGTTGTGTTATCAACGAATGCTATTATATCGCATAGCCGGCATAAATGCAAGCATTATTTTAATATTTTTTTATGTCATTATTATTCCCGGCAAACCAAAAAATCTTACCCTTTCAGTTCCTCTATTTCCTTCATCCAAATGCTCCTTGCAGCATCGGACGGCATACGCAAATCTCCTCGCGGAGAAACTGCTACTGAACCGACTTTAGGGCCGTCAGGAAGACACGATCTCTTAAACTGCTGAGCAAAAAATCTTTTTGTAAATATCTCAAGCCATTTTAAAATCGTCTCGCTGTCATAACTGCCTTTAAACGCATATTCCGCAAGACGGTAAATCTTCTTTGGAGAAAAACCGTTTCTAAGCATATTATATAAAAAGAAATCATGAAGTTCGTAAGGCCCTACTATATCTTCTGTCTTCTGAGATATCTTTCCTTCCTCCGGCGGAAGAAGCTCCGGACTTACCGGTGTATCAAGTACATCATAAAGAACCTTGGAAAGTTTGTCCTTTCCGCAGGTATCCGCCACATATCTTACAAGATGTCTTACGAGTGTTTTCGGAACCCCCGCATTTACTCCGTACATAGACATATGATCTCCGTTATAAGTAGCCCATCCCAAAGCAAGTTCGGACATATCTCCTGTTCCTATTACAAGGCCTCCGGTTTTATTTGCTATGTCCATAAGAATCTGTGTACGCTCTCTTGCCTGGCAGTTCTCATAAGTCACATCATGAATACTTTCGTCATGTCCTATATCTTTAAAATGTCCTTTTACAGCGTTTGAAATATTTATTTCTTCAAAATGCGCTCCAAGTTCTTTTATAAGACCTACCGCATTATCGTATGTCCTGTCCGTAGTACCGAATCCCGGCATTGTTACCGCAATAACATTTTCCCTAGGCAACCCCATAAGATCAAAGGCCTGAACTGTAACAAGGAGTGCAAGTGTAGAATCAAGTCCTCCGGATATTCCAACTACCGCATGCTTTGCCGATGTATGGTCAAGTCTTTTCTTAAGTCCCATGGACTGTATGAGAAAAATCTCGCTGCAGCGTTTTATTCTCTCATCTTCTCTTGCCGGTACAAAAGGTGCCGGATCAACATATCTTGTGAGAGTCATCTTTCGTAATTTCAGCTCAAACTCCGCCACATCATAGTCATCAGATGCCGTTTCAAAGGTGCTCATGCGGCGTCTTTCTCCCTCGAGTCTTTCTATATCTATTTCAGTAAAAACGCTTTCATTTGCAAATCTTTTTGCCTCACATAAGACGGTTCCGTTTTCAGCTATAATACTGTGTCCCGAATAAACCACATCAGAGGTGGACTCTCCATATCCCGCGCTGCAATATATATAAGCGGCAAGAAGTCTGGCAGACTGATTTTTTACAAGTTCTCTCCTATATACATCCTTGCCCGTAATCTCATCGCTTGCGGAAAGGTTGACTATTACATTTGCTCCGCTTACGGCGTGGAGGTTACTTGGCGGATTAGGTGTCCATAAATCCTCGCAGATTTCCGCCGCTATCTTTAATGCAGGCATGTCGGTACATGTAAAAAGAAGGTTGGTGCCCATAAGGACTTCATCTTCAGCCCCTATATTTACATACCTTGTCTCGGAGTTTCCTTTTGCAAAATACCTCGCTTCATAAAACTCATTATAGTTCGGTATATATGTCTTTGGCACAAGGCCTAAAATTTCTCCACCGCTTACCGCCGCAGCCACATTATAAAGCTTTCCCATATGCATTATAGGAAGACCCAAAAAACAGATTCCGTCCTTACCCTCTGTATAAGATGCGAAATCCACCAAAGCTTCCCT
This sequence comes from Eubacterium sp., assembly GCA_024698965.1. Taxonomy (GTDB): domain Bacteria; phylum Bacillota; class Clostridia; order Lachnospirales; family Lachnospiraceae; genus RUG14243. The sequence goes on from JAILQM010000069.1 coordinate 22,126, forward strand.
GCTTTTTCTGATAAGTATTTCCTGCAAAAACAAATCGCCGCAGGTATATCCGCTTATGCAAAGTTCGGGGAATACTATGATTTTTGCTCCCTCTGAGAGTGCCTCTTCATAAAGCCTTTTGCATTCATTTATATTATGTTCGGTATCTGCCACCTTTATATTCGGCACCATAGCCGCAACCTTTAAAAATCCGTCCTTCATACACACCTCTTAAATTTTGTTATTCCGGTTTTTAATGTATCATTTTTCCCCAAATAAGTAAAGCGGCTACTTGCCAGCCGCTTTTACTATATTTATAGCTTTATTTTAATGTAACGCATACAACCTCAGGTCTGTTGTTAACTCTGGCTTTTTCCAATACAAATATATTTTCATTTGTTTTTCCCCCTACGGTTAAATACATTTGTTTATATTACTTCTTTTCTAATATGATCCATTCACCTTTTTTATTTGAGCCAATTCGTTTCAGTACGCCCTTTTCAACCATAGACTGCAGGCACCGCTTAATTGTTGAATCCGAGCAATCTAAACGAGCTGCCAGCTCTTTTCGTGTTAGGCCAGTTTCTTCTCGTAACAACTCT
>JAILQM010000026.1 GCA_024698965.1 Eubacterium sp.
TCATTGTTGCAAGATCAATAGAATTATTAACAGCACCGATTACCTCACCGGTTTTTGGATCTGTAATACCATAAGAAATAACATAAACAGGATTTCCGGTAACAGGAGATACATTATTACCGATAAACTCTCCATTTTCTACACACTGTAAGTAAAACTCTTCTTCACTGACATCATGTAATGTTTCATTATTCGCAATGTCTGCGTAACCTGTTGCCCCAACTGTAACAAAGAAATTCTCATACAAATTGCCTGACTGTTCTTGAATTGCAGCAAGATATTCAGCCATTGCAGACTGTTTATCCTTATCAATTGTTCCGTCAGCATTAAACTCCTGACAAGCCTCAACAACAGTAGTACTAGTAGAAACAGACTTCGTTAACACTTTTTGAGCGTCAAGATATTGCTCTAAGGAGCTGACTTTATCCTCTGCAAGTGTTTGCAGATTCTCTTGTGCATTATCAGTCAAGGAATTTGATGCAAGAAAAGTACTGATAAATGTGCTTACAAGCAGTGGAATCACCATACATAAGATCGCAACCAAAAAGATACGGCCAAAAATACCGATTCCCTTTACTGTTGAACCTCTTTTTTTACTGCGGGGTTCATTTTTACCCTTTTTCATAATACTAAAACCTCCTAAATAATTCTTCCCATAGCCATTAGCTCACTTATAATTATCTTAGATGTTATAGTAAATAGCAATATAAAATTTACAGAAAAATCAGAAAATATATGAAAAATCACTTAGAAAAATCATTATTTTTGATTTCGATTGTAACGAACTGCATTTGCCGCGCGTCGCTTATGTTCATCTTCAATTGCAGCATAATAATCAATGGTGGTATTAATGTTTTCATGTCCTAACACATCGGCTACTAATCGGATATCTCCGGTTTCACGATAGAGAGCAGTGCCATAGGTACTTCGAAGCTTATGGGGCGTAATTTTCTTGTTTTTCACAACAAACGCAGCATATTTTTTTACCAGTCGCTCAATAGCATCCACACTGATTCGCTTAAACTGCATCGAATAAAAGAGAGCGTCTTCATGTCCTTCCTGCGGAATAATACGGCTTCGTTCGCCATTTATATATTCTCTTAAAACTTCTATAATTTGATCACCGATATACAAGATATCCTGAGCGCCACCTTTACGTACAATTGTGATGGTTCCGCCACGTAAATCCACGTCTTTTTTGTCAAGACCTGCACATTCCGATACACGAATACCTGTACCAAGCATGAGAGTAACAATAGCAAGATCACGCTGCTGCGTTTTTGCCAGAATCTTGCGTTGATGTTCTGACATCTGTTCGTTGCCATATTTAACCGCATTGATAATATCAATGACTTCCTGGTTATTCATACGCACAATATTTTTGTCTTTTTTGATCTTCGGCATCTTAACAAGCTGCGTAGGATTATTTTCAATATTATGGTGTTCCAAATGATATTTATAAAGTCCTCGAAGCGCCGATAACTTGCGTGAAATGGCTTTTTTCTCATTGGAATGTGATTTTCCGTCTGCATCGTCCTCAGAATATTCGAGGAAATGTTGATACTCAATAATATCATGTGAATTCAGATATTCAATATCAGATAACTTAAATTGTTTCAGTTCTAGATTCTTATAAGTCGGATTGTTTGTCTTAAGATATGTTAAAAAAGTTCGAATATCCCGTGAATAAGAAATAAGCGTACTCGGCTGCGAGGATAGCTCTTTATCGTAAATAAAATCCGAAACAAATTCCGGAAGTTCACTTAAAATCTTTCGAAGTAACATAATCTGATGTTGTTTTTTTGATTTATAGTAAGCAGAATCTTTCGCCATAATCATTTACTCCTTTCAAAGGCACACCTTCTAGCGGAAAAACAGATATTTATCCGCTAGTTATATATCTATATCATACTACTTTTTTAGTAATATGTCCAGTTTTTCATTGAAAACAAGCCATTTTCACGCAAAAAAAACAACCATGCATCTTACTAACATGGTTGCCTGTTTTTCTCTAATCTAATTTGAGTTTGTGAAGTTTTTCTTGAAAATAATCCGGAATCGGTGCTTCAAATTCCATATACTCACCGGTTGTTGGATGAACAAATCCAATTGTCATTGCGTGTAATGTCTGTCCCTGTAAGTTCCTGACAGGTTTTCCATAAACCTCATCGCCAAGCAATGGATGACCAATTGACGCCATATGCACACGAATCTGATGCGTACGACCTGTTTCAAGCTGAAACTGCATAAAGGTATAACGATCGCTTCTCGAAAGCACTTTGTAATGCGTAATGGCATCTCGTCCATTCACCTCATCAATTGCCATTTTCTTACGGTCCTTTTTGCTGCGACCTATTGAAGCATGAATCGTACCTTCATCCTCTTTAATAACGCCGCAGACGATTCCGACATATTGTCGTTTCACTGAATGTTCTTTAATTTGTGAGGCAATGAATTGATGAGCCTTATCATTCTTGCATACAATCAATGATCCTGTGGTATCGCGGTCAATTCGATGTACTATGCCGGGTCTGATTTCACCGTTAATTCCAGATAAAGAATCTTTACAATGATACAACAACGCATTAACCAACGTATCACTTGCATGACCTGCAGCTGGATGAACGACCATTCCTTTTGGTTTATTTACGACCAGCACATCATCATCTTCATATAAAATATCAAGTGGAATATCCTGTGGAATAATTTCAGTTTCTTTTAAATCAGGTACTTTAACGCAGATTTCATCCCCCGTTAAAGGTTTATAACTGGCCTTTACAGGTTTTTGATTAACCAAAACCGCTCCATCTTTCAGCAGATTTTGAAAGAATGATCTGGTATATTCAGGATAAACGATTGATAAATATTTGTCAATCCTATCTTTGCTATTTTCATTCAGCTGATGTATCAGTTGCTTCATGCTGCTTCCTCTTTTTGAAGATCTGGTTAAAATCCTGATCCTTGTAGATAAATAACAAGCTTACAAT
>JAILQM010000129.1 GCA_024698965.1 Eubacterium sp.
GCATTCTCCTTGCTATTCCGAGTGTGGCAGTGATAGATTTGATATACAACTCGTATCTGATTCCGGCGCTTGAAAACAGGCGAAAAAAAGAGGAAGCGGAAGAGGAAAAAGTGCCTGGCACAGAAGAATAGAGAATATACACAAACCCCGGAAGTTAAATCTTTCGGGGTTTGTTTCAGCTATATTTAAGCAAATAAATGTATATTATAGAGGATAATTATGATAGAATACAAAAGTGTGTATTTATGAGAGGAAAAATTAGGAAGATGAAAAAATTATTTACAGTTATAGTATTTGCATTATTTGCATTCGCATTACCGGCGGAGTGCTTTGCCTACAGCGAAGAAACTGACGGCGGATATATGGGAATAAGCAGTGAAGCGGAAGCGGAAGAGGAAGAGGATCAGAACTCTCTTCTTGTCAGTACAAAGACAATTCTCGGGAATCTCGGAATAAGCGATGTGACTTACTCACACGGAAGCCAGTTCGATGATGCGACAAAGTATCTTGGAATAGATGTTTCAAAGTGGCAGGGCGATATTGACTGGAGTAAAGTCGCAAACAATACAAAAAGAACATTTACATTTATAAGAGTAGGATACAGACTTTCGGGAAGCGGCGATTTATGTGTTGATGAATATTATATCGATAATATTACAGAAGCTTACGAAAACGGCTTAGATGTCGGTGTATATTTCTTTTCACAGGCCATAACGCAGTCGGAGGCAAGAGAAGAGGCGCAGTATCTGCTTTCACTTATCGAGCCATACAAAGATATGATAAATTTACCGGTAATATTTGACTTTGAATATGTAACCGGAGGAAGACTTGCAGAGGCTTCTTTGACAGATAACAAAAGAGCTAATATCGTAGCGGCATTTTGTGCCGAAATCGAGGAAAACGGATATACGGCCGGTCTTTACGCAAACATGAGCATGATAACAAAAGATCTTGTTATGTCAAAGATTGACACTAAGTATGCCGTGTGGGTTGCAAGATATAATTCGACTGTCAGCGATGACAGCTATACTTATGATGAGACCTATGACTTCTGGCAGTACAGCTCAAACGGAAGTATTAGCGGTATAAGCGGAAGATGCGATATGAATGTCCAGTATGTCTTTACGCCGGATCAGGTAACAAATGTTACGGCGGTGCAGGATTCGACCGAAGGATATGTACAGGTTGACTGGGACGATCAGCCCGGAGTTTACGGATATAAGGTTTACAGACAGGCAACAGGCGAGAGCGGATACACCCTTGTGGGCACTGTAAGAGGCGGAACGGCATATTATATAGATAATGAAGTTGCGGGCGGAACAACATATTCATATAAGATTAAGGCTATTCATAATCTTAGGAGCGGTGAAGTAACCGGAATTTCTTCTACTGCCATATCTATTACTCCTGAGTCCATAGGTGTTGCGGAAGTGCCGGAGATACCTGGTGTGGTAAGCGATTTAACTGTAAGTGCAACTACAGTTACAACAGTATCTTTGTCATGGAGCGCGGTAGATGACGCAACAGGCTACTATGTATATGAATACGACTCCGACGGAGACTGTGAAAATATGAAGATAGTTTCGTCATCGTCTACAAGCTGTAAGTTTACAGGCCTTAAGACAAATACAGAGCATTCATATAATGTTGTTGCAATCAGAAAGACAACTAATTACGGAACGCTTGTGGGAGATGCTTGTGACAAGGTTACGGCGCATACAAAACCGTCAAAGGTTAAAAACGTTAAAGCTTCAATTGTAAGGAGCACAAGAATAAAACTTACATGGTCTAAGGTAAGCAATGCGACAGGCTATATTATATATGTATATAATTCGGACACCAAAGCATGGGAAAGAGTAGATAAGGTTAAAACTACATATTGTATAGTAAGAGGGCTTTCAGCATCGACTACATACAAATACAAGGTTTTGGCTTATAAAAGCTGGTCTTCGGAAATTTTAAAAGGATCGTTTTCGGATGTACTTAAGGTAAAAACGGCTTCATAAAAAAATAAAAAATTTGTAAAAAATAGGTTAAATATTCTTGCTATTTGCCGAAATAAGTGATATAAGTAAAAGTAGGAGCAAAGGATGCTCGTGTTTGATTCTCAAGGAGGAGGAAAGTCATATGGTTAGTGCAGTAGCGGATATCAGAACAGTATCTGACTATACTGAGAGGCAACCGGCAGAAGTTAAGCCGGCAGCGCCCGTAGGGTCAGATATTAAAGTAACTAATGAAGAACCTGCTACTCCTGAACTACAGGGAGCTACGCAGGAAAGCGAAAAAGCGACCGTTCAGTATACGCCTGAAGAACAGGAAAAGAAGATGGCGCAGCTTGAACAGGTTCTGAAAAAGCATGATATTCAAATCAGCTATAATGATGAGGTGAATAGATATGCTATTTCGGTACTCGATTCAGATACCAAGGAAGTCATAAAAGAAATCCCATCCGAGAAAATGGTTGAGATGTTTGAAAATATGATGGAATTAAAGGGTATGTTAGTAGATGAATCGAGATAAATTTAAACGGTAAAAGGCAGGTATTGTATTACTAATATGTAATATAATATCTGTCTTTTTTTTATCCCTTATGATAGAATTGCCTTGTAACAGACTGTGAAAATAAATGAGGTGCGATATGACAGTAGCTAATAAGGCTCAGATGATGAAGCTTGACTCGCCGAAGATGGCAAGGACAGGTTTAAGAGAAAGAAATGATGCGCTGGAATGTGTTAAGAAGGCGCTGCTCGAGCATAAAGACGAGATTTTCGCCGCAAACAAGGAAGATCTTGAGGCGGCAAAAGAAGGAAATATAGCCGATTCCATTATAAAACGTCTGAAGTTCGGAGAGGATAAGCTTGAGGGTGTAATAAGCGGAATAGATCAGCTTAAAACTCTCGAAGATCCAATCGGAAAAGTTCTCCTTCACAGACAGCTTGATAAGGGACTTGAGCTTTATAGAGTAAGTGTGCCTATCGGAGTTATAGGAGTTATTTTTGAAGCAAGACCGGATGCTCTTGTACAGATTTCTACTCTTTGCATAAAGAGCGGAAACTGTGCTGTTTTAAAGGGCGGAAAAGAGACTGCCAAAACAAATCGCTGTCTTTTTAATATCATATATGATGCGGCAATAAAAGCCGGCCTTCCGGAAAACTGCCTTTACCAGGTAGAGGCTCACAGCGAAATTGATGAGCTGCTTTCCTGCGACAAGAGCGTGGACTTACTTATTCCGAGAGGATCAAATGCATTCGTTCAATATATTATGAACAACACTAAGATTCCGGTAATGGGCCATGCTGACGGAGTTTGCCATGTTTATGTTGATAAAGACGCCGATATTGAAAAAGCACTTGATATAATAACCGATGCAAAAACGCAGTATACTGCCGCATGTAACGCTACAGAGACAATGCTTGTAAATGAAAACATAGCATCTTCATTCTTAAAAAGAGCGGCAGAACGCCTTGAAAATGCCGGAGTTAAGCTTCGCGGCAACAAGAAAGTAAGAGAATACATCGGCTGCGAAGAAATGGGCGACGATGAGTACAGAACAGAGTACCTCGGCCTTGTTCTTTCGGTAAAGATTGTAAAAGATATAGATGAGGCGATAACGCATATAAACGCCTTCGGCTCTCATCATACGGATGCGATTGTTACGGAAAATAAAGATGCGGCAGAATACTTTATGCAGATGGTGGATTCTGCGGGAGTATACTGCAACTGTTCGACAAGATTTGCGGATGGCTTCAGATACGGTTTCGGAGCAGAGGTGGGCATAAGCACATCCAAGCTTCATGCAAGAGGACCGGTCGGCTTGGAAGGGCTTGTAACTTATAAATACAGACTCTACGGAGACGGACATATCGTAGCGGACTATGCAGATGGCAACAAATCCTTCCATTTTAAGGAATTAAATTAAAAAATTTTAACAAAATGCTACACAATCAGTTTTTTGTTCGTTGAATCACGAAGTGGCAGAATCTATAATTTTATTTAGAATAGGATGAGATTATGGAGGATTGATAATATGGCTTCGTTATTTAAGAACATAACACACAGCGCTGAAAGAAAAGCAGTAGCTGCGGTAATTGACAATTTTTATAAGAATATCGACAAGAGCGAAAATCGTGCAGAGACTTATGCAAAGTTTGCTGATATGGCTCAGAAGTTTTTGGGAAACAGTAAAAACGCCAAGACTATTGAAAGAGTTAAGAAGGTAGTTCAAGACCCTGAAAACAGATGGATGAAATTCATAAACAGAATAATTGATGAGACAGATCCAAACTACGCAAAAACAATGCTTTTAAACCTTGGTTATGAGGCGTTTTTCAGAGGTACAAAGACAATCCGTGCAAACAGAGAAAAATACGGATGCAATATTCCGTGGCTTATTCTCTTTGATCCTACAGATGCCTGTAACCTTCACTGCACAGGATGCTGGTCGGGTACATACGGCAAAAAAGCAAGTCTTTCATTTGAAGATATGGATAAAATCGTTACTCAGGGTAAAGAGCTCGGTACTTACCTTTACATGATGACAGGCGGTGAGCCTACGGTCAGAATGAAGGATATCTTCAGACTTGCAGAAAAACACAATGATGCATTCTTCGGCCTTTATACAAATTCTACTCTTATTAATGATGAAGTATGTAAAAGGGTTGTTGAACTCGGCAATATAACATTTATGGTTTCCATCGAGGGAACACCTGAATCAAACGACGGCAGAAGAGGAATCGGACATTACGATGCGGTTATGAATGCGATGAGCCTTTTCCAGAAATACGGAATTGTTTACGGCACATCAATCTGCTATACAAGAGACAATATTGAGGCGGTAACGGACGAGAAATTCCTTAGAATGCTTTCCGAAAAAGGAGCAAGATTCGGATTCTACTTCCACTACATGCCTGTAGGAAATAACGCTGCACCGGAGCTGATGCCTACTCTTGAGCAGCGAAAGATGATAATAGAAAAATTAAGATGGGTAAGAAGCAAAGACTGTGACATTGAATTCTATCCGATGGATTTCCAAAACGACGGAGAATATGTAGGCGGATGTATTGCCGGCGGAAGAAATTATTTCCATATCAATGCACACGGAGATGCGGAACCATGCGTATTTATCCACTATTCGGATTCAAATATTCATGACAAATCTATTCTTGAAATGCTTAAGAGCCCGTTATTTAAGGCATATCATGAGGGACAGCCGTTTAACAGAAATCATCTGAGACCGTGTCCTATGCTTGAGAACCCGGATCTTTTAAGACAGATAGTAAAAGAGACCGGAGCACACGGAACAAATGCAGAATCTGATGAAACAGTTGAACATCTTTGCTCAAAGTGCGATAATTATGCTAAGGAGTGGGCTCCTGTTGCGGATGAGATTTGGAACAGCCAGACGCATAAGAGACCTTCCTATGAGAATTACACCAGAGAGAAGAGAGAGAATCCTGAACTTGCTGCTTTTGAACATGCAAAGGAGGCGCAGGTATCTTAATTCTTCAAGGATAGGAGAATATGAAGTTTAACAAAGATTTTTTCGGAAAAAGATGGGTATCATATACAGTAGCACTGTGCGCAGCGGTGGTACTGTATTTGTTTTTGGCAAATATAGGAGTTTTTTGGAGCGGACTGCTTAGGGTATTTAATTTTATTTACCCTGTGTTTATCGGACTTTGCATAGCATATCTTTTAAATCCTGTGGTTGATGCTTTTGAAAAGTTTGTATTTAAAAAGATAAAAAAGGACAGCAGAAGAAGAGGACTTTCGGTCTTTGTAGGCGTTGTTTTTGTCCTTGTTGCCATAAGCGCGGTGGGAGCCCTTCTTATTCCGCAGATAGCAAGCTCCGTGGTTTCGCTGGTTACAAATATAGATACATATATTACGAGCCTTCAGACGTTGCTAAATGAGTTTATAGAAGAGGCGAACGCTTCTATAGCATTTGACCTAAGCAGCATTACAAATATAAGTAACGATTTGCTCGACACACTTCTTGACTATGTTAAAACCCACAGAGGCAAGATTATAGATACGACTGTAGGAGTCGGAAAAAATGTGGCAACAAGCTTTATTGCATTCATAGTAGCCATATATTTCCTGGCCGATAAGAGAAACTTAATGCACGGCTTTTCAAAAATGATAAGGGTTATGACTACTGAAAAGAAATACGAAACCATAGCCGATTTTTGGAGCAGGTGCAATAAGATTCTTTCAAGATTCATTGCCTTTGATATTTTAGATGCAATAATAGTCGGCGTTGTAAACTTTATTTTCATGGCAATTGCAAACATGCCGTTTATAGCACTTATTTCGGTGGTTGTTGCGGTTGCAAACCTTGCACCGACATTCGGACCTATAGTGGGATGCCTTGTGAGCTGCTTTATTTTGGTTTTGGTAAATCCGTGGCAGGCGCTCATTTTCCTCATCTTTACTTTAATCCTCCAGACCGTTGACGGATATATCATAAAGCCTAAACTTTTCGGAGGGACATTTGGGGTATCATCCGTATGGATTCTTGTTGCAATCGTAGTTTTCGGCAGAATGTTTGGCGTAATCGGCATTTTACTGGCGATTCCGCTTGCCGCAATAATCGATTATATCTATAAGGATTATATTTGGGTAGAACTTGCAAAACGCAAAAAAGAAAGAGGAGAAAAGGTTCCGGACTAATGTTGCCACAGGATTTTCTTGAAGAAATGAAAGCTCTTCTCGGAGCAGAATACGACGAATTTATAAACAGTTATGATAAAGAACGACTTCAGGCTTTAAGGCTTAATACCTTAAAGTCTGTTTCGTTTGAAAAGATAAAGGAAGATTTCGGACTCAAAGAAGTAGAGTGGGCTGAGGAAGGATTCTATTATAACGGCAAGATGCGCCCGGGCAAAAATGTCTATCACGAGGCCGGAGCATACTACATTCAGGAGCCTTCTGCCATGGCGCCCGGAGAATATCTCGGCGCGCGCCCGGGAGAATACATCCTTGATTTATGTGCGGCTCCCGGAGGGAAAAGTACGCAGATAGCAGCAGCGATGAAGGGCGAGGGAATACTTGTTTCAAATGAGATCGTTCCTTCAAGGGCCAGGATTCTTTCGGAAAATATTGAGAGAATGGGTATTAAAAACGCTGTTGTAACAAACATGGACCCCCATGATTTAGCCGAGCATTTTACGGAATTCTTTGACAGAATAATGGTGGATGCCCCGTGTTCCGGCGAGGGGATGTTCAGAAAAAACGAGACGGCCGTTTCGGAGTGGAGCAGAGACAATGTCCATATGTGCGCCGAAAGGCAGGACGATATTATGGAATGCGCGGCCTCTATGCTTTGTCCGGGAGGAAGAATCGTATATTCTACCTGTACGTTTTCCGTAGAGGAAAATGAGGGCACGGTGGAAAGGTTTTTAAACAATCATCCCGATTTTCATGTAGCAGCCGTAAAAAAATATGAAGGCATGGAAGGCGGTTTTGGAAAAATAAAAGACGCGATAAGGATTTTTCCTCATAAGAGCGGAGGAGAGGGACATTTCCTCTGCGTTTTGGAAAGGGAAGGACTTCTTCCGGAAAAAGAGGACAGGCTTTCCGGAGGAAAGCTTGCAAAAGGGATAAAGGAAAAGGCTGCCGCAGAGTATACGGAGTTTGCCCAAAAGTATTTAAATACGCTGCCTGAGGGCGTGATGATAAAGTTCGGAGATATGCTTTATATGCTGCCGAAAGGCTGCCCGTCGCTTGACGGACTTAAAGTCGTAAGACCGGGACTTCATCTCGGCGAGAATAAAAAAGGCAGGTTTGAGCCGGCGCATGCGCTTTCGCGAGCGCTTAAATTAGAGGATTTTAAGTATGTGGCCGAAATAGATTACAAAGATGCGGTAAAATACATCGAGGGACAGACTTTTACCCATGAAGGGGAAAACGGTTGGTACCTTGTGGAAACCGAAGGATTCGGACTTTCGTGGGGAAAGCTTGCCGCAGGAACAATGAAGAATCACTACCCGAAAGGGCTTAGGAAAACGCAGCTTTTATAGAGAGGATTTTTAAGATGATAACTGAGAGAATATATTTAAGAGAAGACGATAAAAATGTATTTTTGGATACATATATTCACAATCACTCACCCGAGGCTTTAAAGGATTTGAAAAGACCGGCGGTTTTGATATGCCCGGGCGGAGCTTATATGGTTATCGCAGAGACCGAAGGAGAGCCGGTGGCACTTAAATTTATGGGAATGGGCTATGATGCCTTTGTGCTAAACTATTCCGTAAATAAAAAGTTCCCGGAGCCTGTTAACGATATTAAAGCGGCTATGAAGGTCATTAAAGAAAATGCAGAGCGCTGGCACGTAGATACGGATAAGATTGTGCTTTGCGGTTTTTCTGCAGGAGCTCACAATGTATGCATGTATAATGTTTACGGAAAAGAGCTTGGCTTGGATAAGCCGGCGGCCTGTATCTTAGGCTATCCTTTGGCAGACTTTAGGGAAAGATTCGAAGGCAGAACCGACAGAATGTGTGAAAAGGCTCTGCTTGGCACAGAAGAGCCTGACGAAGAATCACTTGATAAGGTGGCAACAATGATGCAGGATACGGCCAACTTTCCGCCGACATTTATTTGGACAACGGCAATGGACGAGATGGTTCCGTGCAGCAATTCTTTAAAACTTGCGCTTTCTCTTTCGGAAAATGGGGTGCCGTTTGAACTCCATGTATTTGAAAGAGGTTATCACGCCTTAAGCTGTGCGGATGAAAGCAGCGCTGTCGTAAAGGGTCAGCTAAAACCGGAGATAAGTCAGTGGCTTAATCTTTGTCAGACATGGATGAAAAGACATGTTAATATAGAGTTATAATATGTGATAATTTTAATCAGAGAGGATATTTATATGGCGAAGAGACTATATTCTGCAGCAAAGCTTGGAAATCTTGAGCTTAGCAACCGTATTGTGATGGCTCCTATGGGACTTGGCTATGCCGATAAGGGTAATGTCAGTGAGAGAGTATTGGAGTTTTTCAGACAGAGGGCAAAGGGGCAGCCGGGCCTTATTGTTGTGGGCGGAACACAGGTGGATCCGAAGAGGTATACAAATTCGGCCGGACTGCATTGTTTTGATGAAAAATATATTCCGGGGCTTAAGAGTCTCATTGATATGGTACATGAGGAAAGCGGCGGAAAGACAAAGATATTTTTTCAGTTCCTTCATCACGGAAGATATTCGAAGCAAAAGGATATAGGCGGAGTTGAGGCAGCAGCGCCTTCGGCTGTGCCGTCACCTTATACAAAGTTTGAGGTGCCGCATGCACTTACAAAAGAAGAGATTAAAGAGATTGTCGGCTTTTACGGGAATGCTGCGCGTATTGCAAAAGAAGCCGGTGTTGACGGAATAGAGATATGCACAAATTCAGGTTATCTTATCGGACAGTTCTTTTCACCTGTTACAAATCTAAGAGAAGATGAGTACGGCGGAAGCTTTGAAAACCGAATGAGGTTTTACTTTGAAGTTGTGGATAGTATGAGAGATGCTGTAGGAAGCGACCTTGCGATTACGACAAGACTCGGCGGAACGGATCTTATACCGGGAAGCAATACTTTGGAAGACGTAGTAGAGATAGCAAAGGCTATATCAGACTGCGGAAAGATAGACGGTTTAAGCATTACCGGAGGATGGCATGAGTCATCTGTTCCGCAGGTGACAATGGAGATGCCGTGGGAGGCATTCAGTTATTTGGGGAGAACCATAAAAGATAATGTGGATATCCCTGTTATGATGTCGAATCGTTTGGGGATAGAAGCCGCAGAAAAATATGTGGAGATGGGAGCACTTGACTTTGCCGTCTTTGCAAGAGCATTTTTGGCCGATCCGGATTTTGCGAAAAAAGCTTCTGAAGGAAAATACGATGAAATCAGATACTGTATAGGCTGCAATCAGAAATGTTTAGACAGGCTTCTTACCGGAAGAGGAATAGTGGGATGTCTTGCAAATGTGTCGTGCGGTCTTGAGTGCGACTATATAAATGATGAAAAGGTTTTGCCGGATAAGGCATTATCGAATAAAAAAGAAAATATTCTTGTAATAGGAGCAGGTCCTTCTGGAATGGAGTTTGCAAGAATAGCGTCAGCAAGAGGACATAAGGTAAACATCTGGGATAATAAAGACAAGGCCGGCGGCACAATGATTTATGCGGCGATGCCTCCGAGGAGAAAGGATATTTCGCTTTTGACAAACTATCTTGAGAATGTATGTAAAAAGCAGGGCGTGGAATTTACATTCTCAAAAGAAGCAAAAGCTGATGAGATTATAAAGCTTTGCAGCGAAGGCAAATATGACAGAGTTGTAATTGCTACAGGCACAAAGCAGGCAAAGATAAATATTCCTACGGAAGAGGGAGCTGATGTTGTTATGGCGCTTGATGTGCTTTCGGGCAAGGCTCTTACAGGAAGAAAAGTACTTGTTTGCGGCGGCGGAGCGGTCGGTACACAGACGGCATTAAAGCTTGCGGAAGAAGGAACACCTTCTGCTGAGGCAATTCGCTCATTTATGATTTTTGGTATGGATGAGCCTGATAAGCTTAAAGAGCTTATGAATAAAGGCGTAAAAGAGGTTAGTATTTCGGGAGGAAAGATAGGCAAAGGTTTGGGTCCGGGAACCAAATTCTCGATGATGGAAAGAATAGGTCAGCTCGGAGTCAAAAAATATAAGGGTACTCATGTTGCCGAGATTAAAAAAGACGGAGTAGTTTTAAAAGACGAGGAGGGCAACACAAGCTTTGCAGAGGCGGATACGGTTGTTTTGGCTTTGGGCGCAGAGCCTAATGATGACCTTTATAAGAGTCTTGAAAACAAAATAGAAAATCTTCATTTGATAGGAAACGCAAAAGAGGGCGGACATATTACCGACGCCATGGAAACGGCCTATGATTTGGCGATTGGAATATAAGCAGGTGGAAAATGTTAAGAGATATAGATTTAAATGAGGTTTCGGACGGAAAACTTTATACAGCAAAGGATATGGCAAGAACTGACTGCCATGATTGCAAAGGCTGCAGCGATTGCTGCCATGGTATGGGACAGTCGATAATGCTTGATCCTTATGATATTTACAATCTTACGATGAACCTTGATATGAGCTGTGAAGATCTTCTGGCAAGATATGTGGAGTTCGGAGTAGACGGCGGGGTGATAATACCCAATATAAGAATGCAGGAAGATACTGACAGTTGCGGATTTTTGACGGCGGATGGAAGATGCTCCGTGCATGAGTTCAGACCGGGAATATGCAGACTTTTTCCACTCGGAAGATATTATGACGGAGAGGGATTTAAGTATTTCCTTCAGGTAAATGAATGCGCGAAAAAGGACAGAACAAAGGTTAAAATCTACAAATATCTCGGCATAGATGACTTGCCGAAGTATGAGAAGTTTGTAAATGACTGGCATTATTTTATTCTTGACGTTCAAAAGAAGCTAAATGCAAATCCGGAGTGTTTTGAATCGGCGAATGAGGATAATATTTTCCTGCTGAATTTATTTTACATGATGGTATATAATGAAAATGTGGATTTTTACACTCAGTTTTATGAGAGACTTGAACTTGCCAAACATAAATTGTTTGGTTAATACCTAAAAGAGAGGATGATAATTATGAAAAAAGCAATTATTATGATGTGTTTATGCGCTATGACAATCGGAATTGTAAGCTGCGGCGCAAAGGATGAAAGTGAAGATATCAGCACATCAGGGGAAGCAACTCAGGTTACCGGAGAAGCTGAAAATGAAGAGGAGACAGACTTTGATATAGCCGGGCTTTTTGAGGAAACGGCCAATATGGAAACAGGGACTGCAGGAAGCTCGCTTAAGGCGTGGATAGTAGCAACTGATTATCTGCATATGATAAATGAGTGTGAATTTGGAAGTAAGGCTGATGTGGCAGATGCGGTTAATGCGGCATATACTACACTTGATGATGATACAAAAGCACTTTTTATTGAAAACTTTACATCGATTGTAAGTAATAACGTAGATACATTATTCGGTGAATATGATGAAGCTGAGCTTTCTGATGCCGGGGTTCTTGAAGATGTAAAGAGCCTTCTTGAAACAGAAGGCGCTGAGAGTAAGTGGAATGTATTAAAGGAAGCTATTCTTGCTTTGGAGTAATATATCTTATGAGAAGTTGCGCAAGCAGCTTCTCATAAAAGGCACAATTTATTGTGCCGCATTCGATTATCGGGTTCGCGAAGCGGTTCCGATAATATTATTTTGAAGAAGATACGACTGAGATAAAGCCGCATTCTTCAAGTTTTTTTAGGAAAAGGCTGAGCCTCTCATAGAGCGGCTCAGCTTTTTCTTTATATTCTTCCTTAACAAGTTGTCCGATTTCATAGACAGTCTTTTTTCCGTCAATAAGAGGAAAGATGAAACTACCCATTCCGGTAAGACTTATATGAGATACGGCGGGCTTTTTAAAGAATTTTTGAGCAATTCTGTTGGTAAAGCCTTTGTTTTCCATAGCAATAGTAACTTCACCGGAGTCGGATAAAGTCCATGAAAGGTTATCATTAATTTTAAAAACATAGTCAAGAAAGTTATTATTTTTCATTTTTGTTTCCCATGGCTGTTTTGTAAACCAAAGCAGCGATTACTACAATAAGGATAAGTGCAGGAATATTTCCTGTCGGAATTACGCTTGAAAGGTTTATAGCGTCGCTTATACCAAGTACTGCAAAGAGGGCAAGTAAGATGCCGACAAGACCTTCACCTGCGATAAGTCCTGAGCAGAATAATACTCCGCTGCCTGCTTCGTCTCCTGCGTTTTCACGCTTTTTGTCAACGATTTTTCTGATGCATCCACCAAGCATAATAGTTGCCGAAAGTTCAAGCGGAAGATAAAGTCCGATTGAAACCGGAAGTGATGCGATACCGAGGATTTCAACGGCGATTGAAATAAATACACCAACGAAAATAAGTCCCCAAGGAAGGTTTCCTTCCATAACGCCTTCAATAATCATCTTCATCATTGTAGCCTGTGGTGCTGCAAGCTGATCTGTACCGAAACCGTAAGCTGTATCGAGGAGGATCATAACTCCGCCGATTGCGAGTGCTGCGGCTATTGTACCGGCAATTTCACCGATCTGCTGTTTTTTAGGAGTAGCACCTAAGATGTAACCTGTCTTTAAATCCTGTGAAGTATCACCTGCCATACATGCTGCGATACAAATTACGGAACCGATTGCAATAGCGCCCTGCATTCCGTGTACTCCTGTATCGCCTGCTACCTTAAGGCAGATTGTAGCGATAAGAAGAGTTGCAATTGTCATTCCCGATACAGGGTTGTTTGAGCTTCCTACAAGGCCGACCATTCTTGATGAAACGGCACTGAAGAAGAAACCGAAAATTACAATGATTATTGCTCCGAGGAAAGTAACAGGTATTCCCGGGAAGAGCCAGATGGCTACAATAAGAACTGCAATTGCAGCGAGAACAAAGCGCATATCAAGGTCTAAAGAAGTACGCTCATTTGACTGTGAAGATGAACCTTTGATACCTTTTACAGCGTCTATAAATGTTCTTACTATAAGCGGAAGTGTCTTAATAAGACTGATGATACCGGCTGATGCTACGGCACCTGCACCGATATATTTAATGTAGTTTGACCAGATTGCGGCTGCTCCGCTTGTTGCATAAAGCTCTGCAACAGATACGTCTGCAGGGTAAAGAACGATGTCTCCGCCGAAAGTAACTATTGCAGGGATGAGAACGAACCATCCGATAATACCACCGGCAAACATATAAGAAGCAATCTTAGGTCCGCAGATATAACCTACCGAAATAAGGGCCGGATATACTTCGGCTGAAAACTCTGTTTTAAGAGCATCAAGTTTTACGGTAAATACACCCTGGATAGCGCAAAGTCCGTCTACTACGAATTTGATAAGAGCGCCGAGTCCCATTCCGACAAATACGGATTTGGCAGATGCGCCGCCTTCTTCTCCTGCGAGAAGTACTTCGGCACAGGCTGTTCCTTCAGGATAAGGTAAAACTCCGTGTTCCTGTACGATCAGAGCACTTCTTAAAGGAACCATAAAGAACACTCCGAGAAGTCCTCCGAAAAGGGCAATTACTGTAATTGTGACAAGGGACGGAGTATCCATTACACCTTCTCTTGCCCAAATAAAGAGTGCAGGCATGGTAAAGATTGCGCCTGCGGCAAGTGACTCACCGGCTGAACCGATGGTCTGAACCATGTTACTTTCAAGGATTGAGTCCTTTTTCATAATAACACGGATGACAGCCATTGAGATTACGGCTGCAGGGATTGAAGCAGATACTGTCATACCTACTTTAAGTCCCAGATAGGCATTCGCTGCACCGAAAACGACTGCGAGAATGATACCCATTATAAAAGATGTAGGTGTCATTTCCGAAGTAATTTTGTCAGCAGGAATGTAGGGTTTGAATTCTTCATTCATTGCTTTTTATCTCCTTTTTCTAACACAATGTTCATTATTATAGCCTTATGATGTGAAATTGGCAAACTACATTTGCAAAGTGATGAAGTGATAATATTGTCAAGTGTTATCAGATTAAAACGCTCAAGTGATAGAGGGATAAAACTTCTTATAAAATATTGTTATCCAAATCCCAATGAAAAGTTGATAAAAACGCCAAAATATTGTATAAAAAAGATAGTGAGTTTAGTGTTTGGAGGAGATTTTTATGGCGTTAAACGATAATTTGAGAGCAGACCTTATAAAAGGTTTGCAAGAAACAGTTGTTGATGATGCGAAAGAAGAGGCCAAGAATAGATTTGACCCGCAGACAAATACTCTTTACGGAGAAAATAGGGGAGATGCATACGATATCGAGGCTATAAGGGACGGTGTAATCTATTACAAGTTTAAAAAGGAAAAGGTCGCAACATCGCAGTCGGACATACATTATTTTGAACTTGCGGCTTATGCGCTTGACTACTTATACAGAAATAAAAAAGAATATGAAATTGACCCGGCTTTAGTATCAGAAGTTGAGAGGTTTGCTTTAAACAGAAATATCCCAAAGGGAAAACTTATTGAGCAGGCGTTAAAATTTTATATGGCTTTTGAAAAACAAAAAGGAAGGTAAGAAATGGCAGAACTTAAGTGCCCGCATTGCGGACAGGCATTTACGGTTGATGATGCGGAGCTTAGCTCTATTGTGCAGCAGATAAGGGATTTTGAGTTTGAAAAGGATCTTAATAGGCGCACAAGCGAGCTTGAAAACCATCTTAAGGAAAAGCATGAACTTGAGCTTACTTCTATAGAAAACGAGATAAAGCTTAAGAGCTTAAAGGAACATGAAGGCGAAATAGAAAGCCTCAAAGAAAAGCTTAGAAAGGCTGAAGATGAGGCTGCAAAATATAAGGCAAAGCTTGAATCGGCAGAGGATAAAAAACAGATTGCCGTGCTTGAGGCAGTAAAAAAGGTCGAAGATGAAAAGAAAGACCTTGAAGGAATGCTTGCTCAGGAAAAAGATAAGGGAAGACTTTTGCTTGAGCAAAAGGACGAGCAGATTGCTTATTACAAGGATTTAAAGACCAGAATGTCAACAAAGATGGTCGGTGAAACCTTAGAGCAGCACTGTGAGATTCAGTTCAATCAGCTCAGAGCCACAGCCTTTAAAAATGCCTATTTTGAAAAAGACAATGATGCAAGAAGCGGCAGCAAGGGAGATTATATTTACAGAGAATGCGATGAAAACGGCGTAGAGATAGTTTCCATTATGTTTGAGATGAAAAATGAAATGGACGAGACCGCGACAAAGCATAAAAACGAGGATTTTTTCAAAGAGCTCGATAAAGACAGAAACGAAAAAAACTGTGAGTACGCGGTTCTTGTTTCTTTGCTTGAGACGGAAAGTGAGCTTTATAATGCGGGTATAGTTGATGTATCTTATAAGTACGATAAAATGTATGTCGTTCGTCCGCAGTGCTTCATTCCTATTATAACCCTGCTTAAAAATGCGGCGATGAATGCGCTTAAGTATAAGCAGGAGCTTGCATTTGTAAAAAATCAGGATATTGATATTACAAACTTTGAAGAAAACCTTATGAAGTTTAAAGATGATTTCAGCAGGAACTACTCCATTGCACATAATCACTTTGACAAGGCGATAGATGAAATCGACAAAACCATACAGCATCTTGAAAAGGTTAAAAAAGAGCTTTTGGGTTCCGATAATCAGCTCAGAATTGCCACAGGAAAGGTTGATGATGTAAGCGTTAAAAAGCTTACGAAAAACAACCCCACAATGAAGGCAAAGTTTGAGGAACTAAATAATAGTTAATTATAAAAGTATAGGGTCATGAGCCTTGATTTGCTTAATGATTTCCTTTATTTTATCCGGCAGGGTTTCCGGCGAAATACATACGATTTCGGCGTGAGCCTCCGGAAAAGGAACATCTTTATAGCAAAGTTCGGGGGCGTCGTGGCCCTCTATTACTTTTGTCAGAAGAGCAAAGCCTTCGCCAAGCTCTAAATGAACCATAAGAGTGCTTATATCCGGGCAGTGGAAAATATTCTTACACGGGATTTTTCTTCCCCATCTGCTTAGCCCGTCCAAAACATTGTCATTCGGAAGCACAAGCTGGGTGTATTCGGAAAGCTTATCTGTATCAAAGTCTTTAAGTTTTGAAAGAGGATGCTTTTTGGAATATACTATCTGGAACTGCTTTTTTCTTAAAACGGTTGTATGCGTTCCGGGCCAGAGTTTCCAGTCGTTTGAAGTAGTAATGCATACATCGAGTCTTCCGTCAATCAGATGATTTCTAAGCTGCAGAAAATCCAAAAGCTCAATGTCAAGTTTGGTATCGGGGTATTCATTAATGATATAATCAGAAATCGGCAGAATAATATCCCGTCTTGAAAGAGAGGATAAAAAGCCGAGTCTTAGAATGTCTTCTCCCGATGAGGCGTGGAGTCTTGCTCTTTTAATGCTGTCGGAAATCTGTCTGTGAATACTTGTAAAGTCGCTTCTTAAAGATATTCCGGCAGGAGTAAGCTCGACCTTTCTCGTTGTACGATAAAAAAGCCGAAAACCGAGCTCTTCTTCAAGAAGAGAAATCTGCTTGGTTACAGCCTGCTGACTGATGTGCATATTTTGTGCCGCTGCCGAAAAGCTGAGGCAGTTGGCTACTTCTAAAAAACATTCCATTCTTTGATATAACATAGTTTCATTCTATATTAACAAATATAAATTGTAAATAAAAATAAGTGTTGTTTCTCTTTATTTCTTAGCGGGGATAAAATGAAGACAAAAGAACAGGACCAAATTAATAGGAGGTAAAAGAAATGATTAATCTTGGTAAAGATGTGAAACTTAATGTCTGTCCTATCCTTGTGACACTTCATCACGACTATGTTTTTGAAGGACCGTGTCGTATGGGTAAGGACTTCGAGCTTACAAAGGATTTTGATGACATGGCAAATGCCGAGCTTGTAAAGGGAGCTAAAGAAGAAATAGAAGAAAACCTTACAAGCCCGCATTTTAACGTGACAGAGCCAATCTGGATTGACAGAAACGAGGAGTTTTTGGTAACGCCTTCAATCCTTGATGATATGGCAAAAAACAAAGATGATGTTGATATTTATCTTGTCGGACCGATGGGAAGATTAAGCGATCTTATGATTGATTTTATGCAGAAGAATCATAAGCCGATAATTACAATCCCGGGACCTCAGTGCATGCAGACAATTATGGTGGCTTCAACAAGAGCCCGCGGTCTTGAGAGCTATGCATACCGTACATGGAAAGAGACAATCGATTTCTTGGAGGTGCTTCGCGCAGCCAAGATGCTTAAAGAGACAAGAGTGCTTTGCGCATCGCGCTTCGGAACAACTCGTTCCATAAGTGATCTTGGAAACTTCGTATCGCTTGAAAAGGTTACAGATAAGCTCGGAACACAGTTTACTTTTGTAAATATTCATGAGCTCTTAGACCAGACTCATATCGGAAAATCCGGCGAAAACTATACTCTTCCGGGAAGAAAAGCTTTAAATCCTACAGATGAGGATGTAAAGGAAATGGAAGAACTCGCTGATGAACTCATCGGAAAAGCAGATGAGTGCGATATGGAAAGAGAAGAGATTATTAACTCAGAGAGATTCTATATTACAGTTAAGAAAATGCTTGATTACTACGGATGTAACGCATTTGCGGCTCCATGTCCTGATGCCTGCGCTACAAGACGTCTTAATGAAGAACGTATGACATTCTGCCTTGCGCATTCTCTCCTCGGCGAAATGGGTGTTCCGTCAGCATGTGAGTATGATATTCCTGCCTGCCTTTCAATAGCACTTTTATCTTGCATGGCAGACAAGCCTGCTTACATGGGAAATACAACACATGATGCAAAGGCTATAGCTACAGGAAGATACGGACTTTCTCCATTCTTCCACACAGATATTAACGACAAGTGCCTTGATGTAGTAAAGGCAGATCCTGAAAACGTTATTTTAACATGGCATGCAGTACCTAGAAGAAATATGCAGGGATGGGACAGCCCTAAAGCAAAATACGCCATAAGACCTTTTGCGGCAAGCGGATTTGGCGCAACACTCAGATATGACTTTAACAACGATATCGGTCAGGAAATCACTATGGCAAGAATCTCTCCTGCTTGTGACAAGATTCTCGTTGCAAAGGGAGAAATTGTCGGAGGCGTAGGCTATAATGACTATTCCTGCAGTGAAGGCGTATTCTTTAAGGTAAAAGACGGAAACGATTTCTTCCAGAAACAGCTTGATGTCGGAAATCACGTTCCGCTTGTATACGGAGACTACTTCGATCAGATTTGTAAATTAGGTGAGTATCTTGGTTTAGAGGTTATTACTGCATAATGAGTAAATCATTTGATGAAATTTATCCGAAGGTCAAAGAGTTTATTCGCGAGAGATTTCTTCTTACGGAAGAGATGTGCACAAGCGATAATCTCTTAGACCTTGCGGATATAAGCTTAAGGCACATCCTCGATATGAAAAAACGGGGTGTGGATATAGGCGAAATATCCAGGGCGTGCAGCGGTGCATCATCTGTAATTTCCAAAAAGATTTTACTGATAAAGGCGATGCAGGATGCATTCGGCTTTGCGATGACACCGGAAGAGTTCGCACGCACAGAGACGGTAAGAGAGCTTGCGGAATTCATTTCAAAATATGAACCTGTGGCTTTTGAAGACAAATACATAGAGAAACCGGAAGAAAAATCCGGTTTCTTTGATGTATATAAAATCCGAAAGGACTTTCCGGCGCTTTCTGAAAAGGTCTACGGACAAAGTCTTATATATTTTGACAATGCCGCTACAATGCAGGCTCCGAAGGCTGTTTTGGAGGCGGAATATGAGGCGCAGGCTCTTAGAGGAAACGTTCATAGGGGCATTCATGCGCTTTCAAACAGAAGCTCAGAGCTTTACGAAGACTCTAGAAGAGTATGCGCAGGATTTATAAATGCAGATCCCGGAAAGGTTATATTTACCGCAGGCACGACAGACGGAATAAATATGATAGCAGAGTCTTTAACAGACAGTTTTAAAGGAATACTTACTTCGCAGGCAGAGCATCATTCAAACTTTATTCCGTGGCAGCAGCTTTGTAAGAGAGAAGACAAGGTGCTAAGGATTTGTCCGATTGATGAAAACGGCGGAATCGATATGGACAGCTTTGATAAAATGCTTGGTGAAGATATAAGTCTTGTTGCGGTAACGCAGTGTTCTAATGTGACAGGACTGGTTACTCCGGTGAAAGAAATAATAAAAAAGGCGCACAGCTTTGGGGCGAAGGTACTTATAGACGGCGCGCAGTCTGCGGCACATATGAAAATAGATGTAAAGGATTTAGACTGCGACTACTTTGTTATGTCGGCGCATAAGATAGGAGGACCGTTTGGAATCGGCCTTTTATATGCAAAAGAACTTCCTGTTCATACCAGATTCGGCGGAGGGATTGTAGATAAGGTAGATGATAAGGATACAACGTTTTTACCGGTATATGAAGCCGGTACGCCGAATATTTCGGGAGCTGCAGGATTTGCTGCGGTTGTAAAATACAGAAATGCTTTGCCGAAGGGCTGGGAAGATCATGAAAAAAAGCTTCTTAAAAGAGCAGAGATTTTCCTGAGTACAATCCCCGGAATCAGCATTATTGGAAAAGGCGAGAGGGCGGGCTGTATTTCTTTTGTATCGGATAAAAAAGAAGCCT
>JAILQM010000130.1 GCA_024698965.1 Eubacterium sp.
AGCAGGGGAAGAGGGATTCGAACCCCCATGAACGGTTTTGGAGACCGTGATACTGCCATTGTATGATTCCCCTATTTAGTTAAAAGGCGCTGCGCTTATTGCTCAGCGCCACAAGTGATAGTATACTATGCATTTATGTCATGTGTCAAGGTATATTTTAAAGTGTGTAGAATTTTGGATAATATACAAAAATCGCCTTTGCCACAACCTGCTCATCCTGCACATAGGTATAATCTTCGGCCTCTTCCCATGTCGATGCAACGCCGAGATTATAAGCCTCTTCTGCCCAGTATCTCGCATCCTGAGACACATTTCTGTTATCACCCAAAACCAGATAGCATCCTTCCGGCACTTCAAAAACATAGCCGTCATATCCGACCGTCCACTCCTCCGGAAGATAATCCTCCTCAAGCGGTGTTTCGGATCCGTCAATATAAATCTTAGCGTCTCTTATCTCAACGGTCTCGCCCGGAAGTCCGATAATTCTCTTTATAAAAAGCTCCGACTCGTCCACCGGATATTTAAAGACGATAATATCGCCTCTTTGCGGCTCTGAGAATGTATATGCGAGCCTGTTACCTATAACTCGGCTGCCCGTCATTATCGTATTTTCCATCGAGCTTGACGGAATAGACGCATTTACTATGATTACGTGGCTTACTATATATGCTAAAATTACAGCGATTATTATAAGTTTTACATATCCCAAAAGCTCACTCTTTAAAGTCGGCTTTTCTTCCTGCTTTTCTTCCTGTAAGTCTTCCTGCAATTCTTTTACTTGTGTTTCTTCACTTAGATTCATCATTTCCTCCTGCGCTATCCGAAAAGTTCCCGGGCAGCGTCCCTTATATTATTCACTCCTACGAGTGTTATGCCGTCTGTATCCTTGACCTCGGCAAGATTGCTTTTCGGAAGAATGCATTTCGCAAACCCGAGTTTTTTCGCCTCTTGGACTCTGCGGGCCGCCATGCCGACGCCTCTTACCTCTCCGCCGAGACCAATTTCTCCGAATACAACGGTCTTATCGTCTATATTTTTGTCTTTAAAGCTCGACAAAAGAGCAAGGCATACTCCCATGTCCACTGCCGGCTCGCTCAGACGCATTCCACCTGCTATATTAACATAAGCATCATAATTAGACAAATGATATCCGCCTCTTTTTTCAAGAACCGCAATAAGAAGGTTCATCCTGTTAATATCCGTGCCAACGCAGGTACGCCTCGGCAGTCCGAAATTTGTCGGTGTTACAAGAGCCTGAATTTCTATAAGAATCGGCCTTGTGCCTTCCATAGAACACGAAATAACAGACCCGCTTGTTCCCTCTGCGCGCCCCGAAAGCATATATTCGGACGGATTTTTAACCTCTGTCATTCCCTCGTTTTTCATCTCGAAAACGCCGATTTCATTCGTAGATCCGAATCTGTTTTTTACTCCTCTTATAATACGGTAAGACGCATATCTGTCGCCTTCGAAGTAAAGCACCGTATCAACCATGTGCTCAAGCATCCTTGGGCCGGCAAAAGAGCCTTCCTTTGTAACATGTCCGACAAGGAAAATCGTTATCCCCATCTCCTTGGCAAGCCTCATAAATACCGCTGTTGCCTCTTTTACCTGGGTAACGCTTCCGGGAGCCGACGATACCTCCTCCTGATACATGGTCTGAATCGAATCTATTACAGCCACATCAGGTTTTTCTTTTACAATTGTCTGCTCGACCGCATCTAAATTCGTCTCACAAAAAAGCTTTAAAGATCCCGAAAACTCGCCGATTCTGTCAGCTCTTAGTTTAATCTGGGCAAGCGACTCTTCTCCGGATACATAAAGGGCGTTTACTCCCTTTTCGGAAATATTTTTCATGACCTGAAGTAAAAGCGTGGACTTGCCTATTCCCGGATCTCCGCCGACAAGCACTAAAGATCCCGGAACTATCCCGCCGCCGAGCACTCTGTCGAACTCGGAATATCCGCTTGACAGCCTCTCTTTTTCCTTCGTATCTATATCGTTTATCGGAGTAACCTTTGATAAAGAAGTTGCCGCAGTCTTTGCCGATACTCCCTTTCCCTTTACAACAGGCGCTTCGACAAAAGACGCGCTTGCCTTGCACGACGGGCAAAATCCCATCCACTTTGCGGACTCATATCCGCATTCTTTACAAAAAAATAATGTTTTACTTGCCTTTGCCACAAAAATACCCTTCTATCTTATAAGATAAAAAGCCCGTCTTCTGTGTGAAGACGGGCCTTAGTGCTATTTTTTTGAAACCGATACGCTCACCGCTTTGCCTTCATCAAGCTCCACACTAAGCATTATCTTGCCGCTCATATTGGACTTCATCTGTCCGTGATCCTCACCATCTATAGTAACATCATATTCGCAATCGTCTTCAAGTCCAATTGTAATCTGAGCATCCTCTTTTCCCTCTACGGTAAATGAAATACCGCTATCAGTCATCTTAAGAGAAGAAACCGTTGTACCCGGTACCGACTCATAAAGGAACATTCCGTTTTTCTCAAGCTTTGTGATTTCTCCGAATGTCTTTACTTTGTAAATGTCTCCCTGATGTGCGAAATCATCCAACTTTGATTTTTCGGAAAGCTCATAATTTCCGAAGCTAATGCTTCCGTCGGCCTCACTACGCAACAGTTCTTTTATAACTGCCATTTTTTTATATACCTCCTGCCACTGCAAAAATCTACTGTAATTATAACCCTAATTTACCTCAAATACAACTTCCTTTTTCTTGAGTTTGACGCTGATTTCGTCCCCTGCTTTTGCGTTTCCTTTAAGAAGTTCGTCAGCGAGCGAATCCTCAATTTTACTCTGAATCATACGGCGAAGCGGCCTTGCTCCGTACTTCGGATCGTAAGCCTCATCCACAATGAATTTCTTAACGGAAGGCGATACCTTGATAGTAATGTCCATCTGCTCTTTCGCCCTTTTAATAAGTGTCTTTAAGAGAAGATTTACTATCTTTGTCATGTCATCTTTTGTAAGCTGATGGAAGACAATCGTCTCGTCAATACGGTTCAAAAACTCCGGCTTAAAGATGCGCTTTACTTCTTCCATAACTCCGCTTTTCATTCTCTCATAATCTGCCTTTTCGACATCTTTATCAGTGCCGAATCCAAGCTTTTTAGGCTCTATTATGTGCTGAGCTCCGGCGTTAGAAGTCATTATTATAACCGTATTTTTAAAGTCCACCTTGCGTCCCTGTGAGTCTG
This sequence comes from Eubacterium sp., assembly GCA_024698965.1. Taxonomy (GTDB): domain Bacteria; phylum Bacillota; class Clostridia; order Lachnospirales; family Lachnospiraceae; genus RUG14243. The sequence goes on from JAILQM010000130.1 coordinate 3,222, forward strand.
TGATATGCCCGTCGTCAAGCACCTGAAGTAAAACATTGAATACGTCCGGATGAGCTTTCTCTATCTCATCGAAAAGTATCACAGAATAAGGGTTTCTTCTGACTTTTTCCGAAAGCTGTCCACCCTCGTCAAAGCCCACATATCCCGGAGGCGAACCAATCATCTTAGATACGCTGTGCTTTTCCATGTACTCCGACATATCTACTCTTATTATCGCCTGCTCGTCTCCGAACATAGCCTCTGCAAGTGCCTTCGAAAGCTCTGTTTTACCCACACCCGTAGGTCCGAGGAAAAGGAATGAGCCAATAGGTCTTCCCGGATCTTTAAGTCCGACTCTTCCGCGTTTAACCGCGCGAGCCACAGCGCTTACCGCCTCTTCCTGTCCGATCACCCTCTTATGAAGCTCTTTTTCAAGCTTAAGAAGCCTCTCGCTTTCGGCCTCTCCCAATTTTTCGAGCGGTATCTTTGTCCAAACCGATACTATCTCAGCAACCTTTGCCTCATCAACCACGCTCTTTTTCTTGGAAGAATTCTTTTTAAAGCGCTCTTTTTCCTTCTCAAGCTTATCCTTTAGCTCTTCAATCTCTTTTCTTGCGCTTGATGCATCGTCAAACCTAAGCTCTTTTAACGCATTTTCAAGCTCTTCCGAAAGCTCGTTTATCCTGTTTGAAAGGCCCGTCACATTATCGGATACCTTAAAATCTCCGAGTCGTACCCTTGAGGATGCCTCATCTATTATATCTATAGCCTTATCCGGCAGGAATCTGTCGTTAATGTATCTTATGGAAAGCTTAACCGCAGCCTTTAATGCCTCATCTGTAATAGTTACTTTATGATGCCTCTCATAGCGGCTTCTTAAGCCCTCAAGGATTTTAACGGCCTCTTCTTCCGACGGCTCTTCTATTGTAACCGGCTGAAATCTTCTCTCAAGCGCCGCGTCTTTTTCTATGTATTTTCTGTACTCCGATATTGTGGTTGCGCCGATAAGCTGAAGCTCTCCTCTTGCAAGTGATGGCTTTAAGATATTTGAAGCATCTATTGCTCCCTCAGCTCCGCCGGCTCCTATTATCGTATGAAGCTCGTCCACAAAAAGAATAATATTTCCGTCGTTTATAACTTCCTTTATTACCCTTTTTATTCTTTCCTCAAACTCACCTCTGTACTTAGAACCCGCAACCATGCCCGAAAGGTCTAAAGTTACCACTCTTTTTCCGAGACAATCGTCCGGCACGCTGCCGTTTACAATCCTTTGAGCAAGCCCTTCTACAACAGCCGTCTTACCTACGCCCGGCTCACCTATTAGGCAAGGATTGTTTTTGGTGCGTCTCGATAAAATCTGGATAACCCTCTGGATTTCCTTTTCTCTTCCTATAATAGGATCGAGCATTCCGTCTTCCGCAAGGCGTGTTAAATCCCTCGAATACTGGTCAAGCATAGGTGTTGCGGATGTAGTATCTGAAGACGCCGGTCTTCCGTTTTTAAAATCCTCCTTATGCTCCGCAAGGTCTTCGCCCGATGCCATAAGTATATCGTTATAAAGCTTTTGAGGCGAAACTCCGAGTGTATTTAAGAGGCGCGCAGCCGCGCACTCCTGAGTCATTATTATCGCAATAAGAAGATGCTCTGTCGCCACGCAATCATAGCCAAACTTAGAAGCCTGCTCTTCTGCGAGACGATACACACCCCTTAGCGACGGTGTATCACCTTCTCTTTCCATTATCGCCTGCCTTGAAGAAGGTGCGATAAGATCGTTAATCAAATCCGTCAGTTTTTCTTCGGTTATATTCCGGTTGCGAAGAACGCTTGAAGCAACTCCGCTTCCTTCCTTTAAAAGGCCGTACAAAAGATGCTCAGTACCCACATAACCGTGTCCCGATTTTTTGGATAATCTGTTTGCTATTTCAACTGCCTTTTTTGCCTTGTCTGTATATGGAAACTGCATCTTATTTCCTCCATATGGTTCATTATATTTATCTACTATTTTAACTCATAAGAGAAAAAAAACAATTATGTTATTTGGTTTTTTTCTCCTCAATGAAATTCAAAATTTCTTCGGTTATCTTTTCATGCTGCTCCTCTTTGCTTATAAGAGGCGTGCCGTCTTTTCTTTGGATTCCGTAGTCCCCAAAATATGAGTGAATTCCGCCCTCTATCATAACTTCTTTAAAATCATCCGGCAGATTTACATTATTTTCATAGTACATATCCCAGTTTAAAACCTTATCTTCCGATGCGATTAGACTTAAAACATCTAAATTATCTGAAATCGGCGAAGTGGAATAAGAGGCCAAAAAGATAAGCCCCGTAAGGTTTTCGGGATGCTCTGAGGCAAAGACTCCCGCCATTGCTCCTCCTAAAGAGTGTCCGCCCAAATACAGGTATTTATAATCATATGAGCTTATTATGCCTGCGGCTTTCATTTTGTCTGTAAAAGCCATATTAAGAGGCATCTTACATAAAAAGCAGTCCACGCCGCCCTTTGCAAGCCTCATCATTATACCCGCATATGCTTTTTCGTCAACCTTTGCTCCCTGATAAAAGATAAGCGCAGTATCTTCCCCGTATCCGTCAAAAAAATAATAATCCTTACATTCCGATACTTCTACATCTTCAGTTGAGTTTAAACAGGATAGTGCTTCTTCACTTGCATGATAATAATTGCCGAAATAAAGAAAGGCTCCAAAAACATACACAATAAGAAAACTTATTGTAAAAAAAAGAGCCCTGTCTCTTTTAGACTTAAGACGTCCTTCGTTTCTCCCGGAAACGAAAGCAAAAGTAAATATCCCCGCTATAGCTATCGATAAAACCATCGATAGCATTGCCATTATTATTGCCTTCATGACATACATTGTAACAAAAAAAGAGACAGCCGTAAAGGCTGCCTCTTAAATACTCAATTATCTTATTTAACTGTGTTACGTCCGATAACAAGTCTCTGTACTTCGTTTGTTCCTTCGAAGATCTGGAAGATCTTGCAGTCACGGTAAAGCTTCTCAAGTGGATAGTTGTGCATAAATCCGTTACCACCCATGATCTGAACAGCTTCCTGTGTAACATAAGCTGAAGCATCAGATGCTGCACACTTAGCCATAGCAGCTTCTGTAGAGAATGGTACGTGATCCATATACATTCTTGTTGCATACTTAACCATCTGACGAGCTGTCTCTGTAGCCTTGTTCATGTCAGCAAGCTTGAACTGGATTACTTCGTTGTTAGCGATAGGTCCGCCGAACTGTACTCTTGATTTAGCATGAGCAACAGCCTCATCAAGTGCTCTCTGGCAGATACCAAGTGCTGTAGCACCGCATGTGATACGAGCAACGTCAAGAGTCTTCATAGCGATCTTGAAGCCTTCGCCTTCTGAACCAAGCATAGCGCTTGCAGGAACTTTAACGTTCTCAAATACTACTTCTGAAACCTGTGAGTTTCTGATACCCATCTTGTCTTCGATGTGTCCGATTGACATACCTTCTACTTCGTCAACCTTCTTGTCGATGAAGAATCCTGTATATCCCTTAGATCCCTTAGACTTATCTGTCATAGCGAATACGCAGTAGTATGAAGCCATTGGTCCGTTTGTGATGAATTTCTTTGTTCCGTTGATGATGTAGTAGTCACCTTCTTTAACAGCTGTTGTCTCACCGTTTGAAGCGTCGCAACCTGCGTTCTCTTCTGTAAGACAGAAAGCACCGATACCACCTGCAAGGATGATTTCGTAAAGTCTCTTCTTCTGCTCATCGTTACCACCGATAGTAACAGGGCCTGAAGCAAGTCCGTTAGCAGAGATTGTGATACCAAATCCTGCATCATACCAAGACATCTTCTCAAGAAGTGCTACTGACTCCATCTTTGTATATCCTAATCCGCCGTACTCTTTCGGTACATCAAATGCGTTGTATCCTCTCTTGCAAGCTTCATCAAAGATAGGATTCATTAAATTCATTCCGTCTTCAACGTTCATTGCATCAGCGTCGATAGCGTTCTGCTTTACGTTCTTCTCGCAGAACTCTTCAACTTCTTTCATTTTTGCTTTTACTTCGTCTCTAAGATCATAATTGTACTCAAGTGAAGTCATCATTGTGGTATTACCCTCCTTAAATCATTAAATAAATACTTATATATAATGCAGCCCCAAAAGCGCCGCAAATATATTCTAACATAAGAGTTAGACGATTGAAACAATTGATAATAAGTTAACCAAGTTGTGTGTTCGGTGTCTTCTCTTTTCCGTTGTAAACGTAGAATCCCTTGCCGCTCTTTACGCCAAGCATGCCGCCTCTAACCATCTTACGAAGAAGAGTTGAAGCTCTAAAGCGTGAGTCGTGAGTCTCGTTAAACATTACATCAAGAATTGCAAGGCAAACATCAAGTCCTACAGTATCAGCAAGCTCGAGTGGTCCCATTGGGTGGTTGCAACCAAGCTTCATAGCGTTGTCGATTCCCTCGATATCTGAAACGCCTTCCTGGAATACTGTGATTCCTTCGTTAATCATAAGAAGAAGGAGTCTGTTTACAACAAATCCCGGTCCCTCGTTAACCTGTACAGGTGTCTTTCCGAGTGCAACAGATACTTCTTTAATCTTTTCTACAACTTCTGCCGGTGTGTTAACGCCTGCGATAACCTCAACGAGCTTCATTACAGGAGCAGGGTTAAAGAAATGCATACCTACTACCGGGTGGTTGATTCCGTTACCGATTTCTGTAACAGAAAGTGAAGATGTGTTAGTTGCAAGGATGCAAGAATCCTTTTTAACAATCTCTGTATCAAGCTGCTTGAAAAGTGACTTTTTAGCCTCCATATTCTCAAGTGCAGCCTCTACAACAAGGTCAGCATCTGTACAAAGTGTGCTTAAACCTGTTGTGAATTTTCCTAAAATAGCATCAGCAGCTGCCTGGTCCATCTTACCCTTTGCCACTCTGCCGTCAAGGCTCTTTTTAATCTTGGCAAATCCGCCGTCAGCAAACTCCTGCTTGATATCGCAAAGATATACCTTTTCTACCTTGTCACATGAAGCAAATGCCTGGGCAATACCTGATCCCATTGTACCTGCGCCGATTACTCCTACTATCATTTTAAATATCCTCCTATATTAATATATTATGAATTTGTAAATTCTTTATCTTTTCTCTTCTCAAGGAATGCGCTCATTCCTTCTACCTGATCATGAGTCTCAAAGCAGTCTCCGAAAAGCTTTTCTTCTATTACTATTGCATCATCCATAGCTGCATCAAGTCCGTCGTTAATAGCCTTCTTGGCATTTCTTACGGCGATAGGCGCATTGTTTGCAATTGTATTTGCAAGCTTTTTAGCCTGAGCCATGAGTTCTTCAGATGGATAAACGTGATTTACAAGGCCGATTCTGTAAGCCTCGTCAGCTTTGATGTTTTTGGCTCCGTAGATAAGCTCTTTTGCAATACCTGCTCCCACAAGACGGGCAAGTCTCTGTGTTCCGCCGAATCCCGGTGTGATGCCGAGTCCTGTTTCAGGCTGGCCGAACATTGCATTCTCAGAGCAAAGTCTGATATCACAGCTCATAGAAAGCTCACATCCGCCGCCTAAAGCGAATCCGTTTACAGCTGCGATTACAGGAATAGGAAGAGTCTCGATTTTTCTGAAAACGTCGTTTCCTCTCTTGCCGAAATCCTCTCCGCCTTTTTTAGTAAGTTCTTTCATCTCTCCGATATCTGCGCCTGCAACGAAAGACTTCTCTCCGCCGCCTGTTATGATAAGCGCTCTTACAGCATTTAAATCTACTGCATCAATCGCCTGATCAAGCTCTGCGAGTACATCGGAATTTAATGCATTAAGTGCCTTCGGACGGTCGATTGTAAGTATACCAACCATGCCTTCAGCTTCGTATTTAATGTATTCCACTATACCTTCTCCTTTCCTTTTGGCTATAGTTTAGCCACCATAAAGTATTATACCTATTATTAAATATCAATGTCAATTTAATAATAGGTATTATAGCTATTCCAATATTGAATTTTTCTATCAACAATCGTTATTAAAAATTCTATTTTCTCGTAAATTTTCTATACTTTTCAAGCACTTCAGAGACTTTATCTACCGCGTAGTCTATCTCCTCTTTGGTATTATACGGATTAAGAGAGAATCTTACGGTAGATTCCAAAAGACTCTTATCTACGCCGATAGAGCTTAAAGTCGCAGACGGAGCTCTTTTATGAGATGAGCAGGCGCTTCCGGCCGATACAAAAACTCCCATCTCTTCCAAAGCGTGAAGCATAACTTCGCTTCTTATATCCTTAAAAGATGCGGATACTATATGAGGCGCGCCTTCTTTTCCTTTTGGAGAGTTTATAATAACGCCCTCCAATGCCGAAAGCTTATCCTCTAAGTTCTCCTTTAAGGCATAAAACGCCTCCGACTTTTTATCAAAATCTTTGTACGCTTCTTCTGCCGCAACTCCAAGTCCCGCAATCCCCGGTACATTTTCCGTGCCCGAGCGCATATTGTCCTGCTGCCCCCCTCCGAAAATAATAGGGTTTAGCTTTGTTTTTTCTTTAATATATATAAATCCGACTCCCTTAGGTCCTCCGATCTTATGCGCGCTTACGGATAAGAGGTCAATCTTTGCCTTCTTAGGTCTTATTATAAACTTTCCGTAAGACTGAATCGCATCCACATGGAATGTGCAATCCGGATTTTTCTCCTTTACGATTTTACCGATTTCTTCGATAGGCTCTACCGCTCCGACCTCGTTATTTACCTGCATTACGCTTACAAGAATTGTATCTTCTCTTATAAGACTCTTTAGCTCTTCAAGATCAATCCTTCCTTCTTTATCAACAGATAAATAGCTAACCTCAAAGCCTTCGCCCTCCAAAAACTTCATTACGTTTCCGACAGACGGGTGCTCAATCTTTGTAGTAATAATGTGTTTCCCCTGTCTTCTTTTTGCAAGAGCAGTACCTATTATAGCCATATTGTTGGACTCGGTTCCGCCTGAGGTAAATATTATCTCAGAAAAACTGCATTTTAAAGTCGCAGCAATCTTTTCTCTCGCGGCTCTTACATATCCTTCCGCGTCCACTCCTTTTGTGTGCATGGCAGATGGGTTACCCCAGTCCTCTTCCATGCATTTTACCATTATATCCTTTACCAAAGGCAGTACCTTTGTTGTCGATGAATTATCAAGATAAGCTTCCATTTTACTTACACAGCGGCTCAAGTCCGCCATCTCCTGTCATATATACTTCACTTCTTATTATCTGCACACTGTAGGGATTAAACTCCCTGCCGCAAAATGCCCAAAATGTCTCAAGCAAAAGCTTTACATTAAGGTTTGCAACAGACCCTGCCGCAAGACACATCTTCAAGTCTCCGCCCTCTTCACAAAAACTGTAGATAAGTGGCTTAATATCTGTCATGGTCTCGCTCTTTTTGGTCTTTTTAAGTACGTTAATCTCGCCCTGCGCCATAAACTCATTTATCTTTTTAGAAAGGTTATCGCACGGCCTTTCATACCCATCTCTAAATGTAACAATATAGTCCGTCGCAGATGTAATTGTCATGGACTTTTTGGCATTCTCCGGCAGATAAGTAAACGCCGTAACCAAAACGCCCTCCGCCATCTGCTCGTTTAAAAGCCTTATCGCCTCATCAGGCTCTATATGAGAATTAAGCTGCATGTCAAAATATTCCGCATCCGACTCCATCCCCACACCAAGCGGCGAGGCAAACGACATTATCATATGAGGAGAATATCCTTCAGAGTAGGAAATATCTATCCCCGCACGGCGAATCGCCTTTTGGAAATACCTCATCATATCAAGGTGTCCCACGTATTTAACAGGGCCGCGTTTTGAAAACTTTACCCTAACCTTTATCATAACAGACACCTCCTCCGTAGCTTATAGAGCCGCAGTTAGAACACCTCTGTCGGCAGTTGGGAGTAACCTCTCCGTTTAAGGCTCTCTCCCATTCCTTCCATAAAAACTGCTTTGTGACTCCTGCATTTATAAAGTCCCAAGGGAAAAGCTCATCTTTATCTCTTTCCCTCGTGGTATAAAACATCATATCAAGCCCGCATTTTTCAAAGGCCTTCTCCCATCTTTCATATGAGAAAAATTCGCCCCAGGCGCTAAAGATTTCTCCCTGACGGTAAACCTCTTCTATAACATCTGCCATCCTTCTGTCGCCCCTTGCAAGCGCGCCCTCTAAATGCGCGGTATCCGACTCATGCCAGTGATAAGATATGGACTTTTGGTTGAGCTGGTTTTTAAGTTCTTCCGCAAGCACATGCGAACGGTCCAAAAACTCCTTACTCGTATACTGCGCGGCCCACTGGAAAGGCGTAAAAGGCTTCGGCACAAAAAACGACGCCGCCATGGTAATATTTACCTTGCCGTTTCTTTGATTTTTCGGTATCTCATAATATCTTTTCGCAATATCATTCGCAAGACGCGGTATCTCTCTTGCGTCCTCATCCGTCTCAGTCGGAAGCCCGAGCATAAAATAAAGCTTTACCTTATTCCAGCCCGCATCAAAGGCCATGCCCGCTCCGCCTATAATATCTTCTTTAGTAAGACCTTTATTTATAACATCTCTCATTCTCTGCGAGCCCGCCTCCGGCGCAAAGGTAAGAGAACTTTTATTAATGCCCTTTACCTTTTTCATAAGCTCAATCGCAAACGCATCAATTCGAAGCGACGGGAAAGAAAGCTGTACCCCGAGCTTTTTAAGATCATCTATCATAAACATGATAAGTTCTTCAAGCTCTTTATAATCACTTGTCGAAAGAGATACCAAAGAAATCTCCTCATGCCCCGTATTTTTAATCATCTCAAGAGAAAGCTTTTTAAGGCGCTCAACATTCTTTTCTCTGTTCGGCCTGTATATCATACCGGCCTGGCAGAACCTGCAGCCTCTTATGCATCCTCTTTGTATCTCAAGCATTACCCTGTCCTGAGTTGCCTTTATAAAAGGCACCACCGGCTTATTCGGATAATACACACTGTCAAAATCAGTAACTACCTGCTTTTCTATTACTTTCGGAAGCTCTTCATACAAAGGCTCAAAGCTTTTAAGCGTGCCGTCTTCATTATAAGTATCTTCATAAAGAGACGGAGCGTAAATCCCCGGAATCTGCCCTGCCTTTATGAGAAAATCGCGCCTTTGAAGGCCATTCTTCTTACACTCTTTATAAAGGTCCAAAAGTCTGTCGTACTCGGTCTCACCCTCTCCTATATAAAAGAGGTCAAAAAACGGCGCAACAGGCTCCGGGTTATACACACAAGGTCCTCCTCCTATTACAATAGGATCGTCTTCTGCTCTGTCCTTTGCCCTAAGTGCAATCTTACTAAGGTCAAGAATCTGCAATATATTCGTGTAACACATCTCATACTGCAGGGTAATCCCAAGAAAATCAAACTCCTTTACCGGGGTCTGAGATTCCAGCGAAAAAAGAGGGATATTTTTCTCCCTCATAATCTTATCAAGATCTCCCCACGGGCTGTAAAGCCTCTCGCACCAGACATCTTCTCTTTCGTTAAGCATTCCGTAGATCACCTGTATGCCCAGGTGACTCATTCCTATCTCATAAACATCCGGAAAACACATGCAGAACCTTATATCAACCTCATCTGCATTTTTCTTTACAGCGTTTATTTCATTTCCTATATACCTAGCCGGCTTATCCACCTGCATCAGTATCTCATCAGAGAGCATTAACATGCTTTATCCTCGTTTCTTCTATTTATATAGATTTACAGTATTAGTATTGTAGCATAAATACCCGGCAAAAAGAACACCCTGCTTTGCCGTTGATGGATTTGGCGCGTTTTCATTGATGGATTTGGCGTATTTTCATTGATGGATTTGGCGCGTTTTCATTGATGGGTTTGGCGCGTTTTCATTGATGGGTTTGGCGCATTTTCATTGATGGGTTTGGCGCATTTTCATTGATGGGTTTGGCAAAAAGTATAAAACGGTATAAAATGCAATATTTCATTCAAATTTCTCCCTCTCTTTTTTCCACAAAATTTTACAAAATTTCCAAAAAGTGAGACTTTGCTTAAAAGCGTTAGCAAAAAGCTTTTATCCGGACTTTTAGCACTCGCTATGGTTCTTACTCTTGTAGCTGTACCTG
>JAILQM010000012.1 GCA_024698965.1 Eubacterium sp.
AACAGCGTGGAATAAATTCTCGCTTTCCGCTTTGCTTTGTGGTAAGATATAGGGTAATGTGAAACGGATGTAGTTTTGCATTATCCTATAATTTTTTTGGAGAATATTATGAGTGAAATGTTTTCAAATAAATCGTGTGAGGAATTTTCTTATGTCCTCTCTTCGAAGGCTCCGGTTCCCGGAGGCGGAGGTGCGGCGGCTCTTTGCGGAGCGCTTTCGGCAGCTTTATGCTCGATGGTGGCAAATATCACAAGCGGCAGAAAAAAATACGCACAATATGAAGACGATATTCAAAGAGTAATCGCTGACTGTGATGTGACAAGAAAAAAGCTTTTAGAACTCGTAAATAAGGATGCCGAAGGCTTTGAGCCGCTTCAAAAGGCATATTCGATTCCAAAAGACAATCCCGAAAGAGAAACAGTTATGGAAAAAGCATCGCTTGATGCATGCGTTGCCCCTATTGAAATGATGAGGGAGATTGCAAAATCCATAGATATGCTTGAAGAAATGCGCATAAAAGGGTCCGTTACCGTAAAATCCGATGTGGGATGCGGGGCGCTTATCGCGAGGGCGGCCATAGAAAGCGCATCAATGAATATATATATTAATACCAAGCCGTTAAAGTGCGAAAAAGCAAGAATGCTCGAAAAAGAGGCGGACGATTTGCTTGAAGAATATATTCCGAAAGCCGAAAAGACCGCAAAACTTGTAATGGAAGATTTGAGGAAATAATATGGCAGAAATACTTAAAGGAAAGCCTGTTGCCGATAAGATTACGCAGCAGACGGAATATATAATAAAGAAGCTTAAGGAAAAAGGAATAACTCCAAAGCTTGCCATACTCAGAGTCGGTGAAAGAAAAGATGATATAGCTTATGAAAATGCTGTAAGTAAAAGATGCGAAAAAGTGGGTATCGAAGTAAGCAGGATAACATTACCGTCGGATGTGAAAGAAAAAGTATTTTTCGATGCACTCTATGATATAAGCTATGATGTGAAGGTGCATGGGATTTTGATGTTCCAGCCTCTTCCGAAACATATAGATTCCGAAGCGGCAAGAAAGATGCTGCCGCCCGAAAAAGATGTGGACGGAGCAACAAGCGGATCTTTGGCGGGAGTGTTTACCGGAGAGGATTTGGGCTTTCCGCCGTGTACAGCAAAGGCGGCAATGGAAATCCTTGACTACTATAATATAGAAATAAGCGGTAAAAAAGCTGCGGTGATAGGCCGCTCGCTTGTGGTCGGGCGCCCCGTGGCGTGTATGCTCATGGAGGAGAATGCGACGGTTACCGTTTGCCATACAAAAACAAAAGATGTAAGAGAAATCACAAAAGCCGCAGATATTATTATTGCGGCCAGCGGTCAGATGGAAAGCATAGATGAAACCTATCTTTCAAAAGACAAGGATCAGACCATAATAGATGTCGGAATAGCGTGGAACGAAGCCAAAAACAAACTTTGCGGCGATGTGCTTTTCGAGAATGTTTCAGAAAAAGTATACGCCCTTACACCGGTCCCCGGAGGCGTCGGAGCCGTTACCAACAGTATTCTTGCTCTGCATGTGGCAGAGGCAGCAGGTAGAATGAAATAATATAGGAGATAAATAAAAATGAAACTTAGTAAACTCGTAGGAATCAGGTACAAAGAAAATCCGGCCGACTGTATTATAGACAGTCATATCTTCAGCATAAGAGGAGGATATATAAAGCAGGTATCAAACGGTATTTTTTCACTTTACACACCAATGAAGAGAGTAACTTCTAAAATAGAAGGCATTCTTCGTGAAGAGATGGAAAATGTAGAGTGTCAGGAAGTAATGTTTCCTGTAGTTCTCCCGGGCTCGCTTTGGGAAGAATCCGGCAGATATGAAAGCGTGGGAGACGAACTTCTTCGTTTTAATGACAGAAGCGGAACACCTATGGTGCTTGGTATGACTCACGAAGAGGCTGCCGTAAATCTTGCAAGAGACTTCGGCAGAACATATGCGAACTATCCTTTCTCAATCTATCAGATTCAGACCAAATACAGAGATGAAGCCCGCCCGAGAGCTGGTCTTATAAGGGTTAGAGAGTTTACAATGAAGGATGCGTATTCTTTCCATACTTCTCAGGAAGACCTTGAAAAGTATTACGATAAGATGGCAAACGTATATTTCAGAATATTCCAGAGAGCCGGAATTCCGGATGTTATTTCGGTTAAGTCGGATTCGGGAATGATCGGAGGAAGCGTATCTCATGAGTACATGCTTCTTGCAGACTGCGGTGAAGACTCAATTGTACTTTGCGATGACTGCGGATACAGTGCAAATATGGAAGCGGCCGACACAATCGTAGACAATTCCGGCTGCAGTGGTATGACTGAGCTTAAGAAGGTAAGCACTCCTTGCTGCAAGACGATTGAGGATGTGTGCAAGTTCTTAAATTCTCCTGTGGAAGAGTCATGCAAAGCGGTTATGTACCAGATAAACGCTACAGACGAATATGTAATTGTATTTTTAAGAGGAGACTACGAAGTAAACGAGACAAAGCTTACAAATTATCTCGGAGAAAAGGTTCATGCGGCAGAGGTTACTCCTGAGAGCGGTATTGTTGCGGGATTCTGCGGACCTTACAATCAGAATGCAAAATGCAGAATAATTTACGACAAATCCCTTGAGGGCATAGAAAGTCTTTGTGCGGGAGCAAACGAAACAGACTATCACTATACAGGTCTTAATATCAAGCGCGATATAGGTGATGTGGAATATATTGATGTAAGTAAGATACAGACCGGCGGAATCTGCCCATGCTGCGGAAAGAAGACAATAAAAATCAGCAGAGGTATTGAAGCAGGTAATATTTTCCAGCTCGGTACAAAATACACAGACAGCATGGAAATGACTTACACAGATGAAGACGGCACAAGCAAGACCCCGATTATGGGTTGCTACGGTATCGGAGTCGGAAGACTTGCCGCATGCGTAATGGAGGCTCATCATGATGACAAAGGACCTATCTGGCCGATTTCAATCGCACCATGGCAGGTACATCTTTGCTGCATGAGAGTGGATGATGAGGAATGCAAAGCCGAAGCTGACAGAATTTACTGTGAACTTAAAAAAGAAGGCATAGAAGTAATATATGACGACAGAGATGTAAGAGCGGGCGCTATGTTTGCAGATGCCGATCTTCTCGGAGTACCTGTCAGAGTTACAGTCGGACCGAAGGCTCTTAAAGAGGGAGAAATTGAGCTTTCTACAAGGGATAAGAGTGTAAACGGCAGAGTGAAAAAAGAAGATATTATAAAAGAAACCAAGGCTCTGATTGCTAAGCTTTTTGAAGATATAGACAAAACCGTATCACCGCTTATTTAGTATGTGTGTGTTTAAAAATAACAATTTAAAACGCAATTGTATAAAAATGCTTGCTTTTTGCCAAAAAATCAGACAATTGGTTGACCGAGTGAAAAAAATTTAGTATAATTTTCATCAGGATACACTTCTGCGCAAAATAAAAAAAGCAGGGTTATTATATGTTTTTTACAGAGAGGAGACAGCTATGAAAAGAAAAGACGACATTGATGAACTCTTAGAAGTTGAAGAAATGGCAGAAAAAGAGGAAAAGAAAGGCAAGAAAAAAAAGAAGAAAAAAAGCGGCGGTGCTAAGATAAGCATTTTTGTTAAAATTCTTTTGGTTGCACTGTTGTGTATGGCAATTCCGCTTATTATCGTTGTTATGTACAGCAACAACAAAAACGGAAATACAATAAACGATACGGCTGCAAGCAGTTTAAGAAGTTTATCCACGGCTCAGTCGGATGCACTTGATCAGTTTATTACAGCGCAGAAAGGTATTGTTTGCTCTATAGCAAATAACGGACAGATTGTAGGAATCTGCAGAGACACTGAGGATGCAACTCAGGTGGATTCGGCAGAAAGAGACAAAATGTCTGAATATCTTTTGAAGATTGCGGAGACGGAAGGTAATATTTATGAGAATATTTTCTTCACTTGCGGATCGCAGACTTATGCCAATACAGTGGGTAATATGGAAGAAACACTTATCAATGTAGAGGGACAAGAATTCTACGAGACATGTCTTACAGAGGGTTCCTTCTTTGGTACAGACGTATCACCGGGATCCGGACTTCCTGTTTATGTTATTGCTTATGCAATTACAGACCCTTCAACAGGAGATGTAGTCGGTGTTGTTAATGCGGCAATAAGCTTATCGGCTATGTCACAGAACATAGTTAGTAATGAAGAAGGTTCGGATACATCGGTAACATTACTTGATCTTTCCGGAAATGTAGTTGCAAATCCGGATGAAACACTTATTTTAAATTATAATGTTGCTGAATCAGATCCTGAAACATGGGAAACAATTACAACAAATGCTGTTGGCGATATGCCGTTTAGTAACGATATTACCGGTGGTGTTGTAAATGTAATGGGTTATACAGTCGGAAGCAATTATGTGTGCATGGTTTACACACCGGGAACGGTATTCTCAAAACCTGTTAATGCAATTTCGAGACAGATGTCAATTATAGCAGTAATAGCTATTATTCTTGCGGGTATTGTTATTGCATTTGCTACAAGAACAATTGTTAAACCGCTTATGAAGTCTACAAATGTCGTTAACGGACTTATCAAAGATATTGAGTCCGGCGGCGGAAACTTAAATACACAGGTAGATATAACAACCCACGATGAGGTTGGAGAACTTGGCGGAAGTATTAACCAGTTCATAAGTACACTTAAAGATGTCATGACAATGCTTAAGTCAGAATCTGACAAACTTACAGAGGT
>JAILQM010000019.1 GCA_024698965.1 Eubacterium sp.
AATTGATAGACAACTATATTTGAACAAGCTGATTAACCGTATGAATAATGGCATGATAAAGGTTATTACGGGAATAAGGAGATGCGGAAATAAGGAGGTAGTGATGCAGGACGAAGCGAATATTGTCAAACAGTATGAAGAGGCGAATGTTTCAGGGAGAATTGAGATTCCTTCCTATGCTGACGCTGTTGCATTATAAAAAATACAAAAATTTGCGAGAGGCATATGTAAAAGAGTTTTTTTATGTGGTAGACTGAAAATTAGCTGGAGAGCTATATGAAACTGCAAGGAAATGATTGAGTTTTAATCCTTTCCGCGTCAAAGGTGAATTATAGCGGAATATTTTTATTCATGAAAGGAGTCAGGATATGAAAAAGACTGTATCTAAGTTGTTGAATGCACAGGTAAACAAAGAATTCTTTTCGGCATATCTTTATCTTGGTATTGCTAAGTTTTTTACAAAGCAGGATCTTCCGGGCTTTGCAAATTGGTACAAGGTTCAGGCAGAAGAAGAAACCGAGCATGCTATGAAGATTTACGATTATCTTCTTGATCAGGATGAGGATGTTGCACTTGATAAGATAGCGGCAGTAAATGTGGATTTTAAGGATGCGCTTGAAGCGGCAAAAGAAGCTGATAAGCACGAGCGTTATATTACGGCTGAGATTGAAAAAATAATGGATGCTGCTGTGAAAGAAAAAGATTACAGAACACAGATTTTCCTCAACTGGTTCATTAGCGAACAGGAAGAGGAAGAGAGAAATTCCAAGGAAATGATTACAAAGATAGAAATGCTGGGAAGTGATAAAAAGAATCTTTATCTTTTGGACAAAGAACTTGGCAGCAGAGAATAAATTGATTATAATAACATAGAATTGAAAATGTAGGGCGCCCATTGCTACCGAGTAGTGGGATTTGCGTCATTCCTTTATCGTTAGGTCTAAGCAGATAAGGGAATGACGTTTTTTTTTGGAGGTACAACTATCATGAGATGGATTTATCTATTGATTGCCGGAGCATGCGAGATTATGTGGGCAATGACCATGAAAATGTCTGATGGATTTACCGTGGTTTTGTATTCAGTTCTTACAGTAGTGGGATACGTGGCGAGCGCGGTATTTTTGGCACTTGCGTTAAAACAATTGCCGCTCGGAGTCGCTTATGCGATGTGGACCGGAATGGGTATAGTTGGAACGACTTTGCTCGGAGTATTTGTTTTTGAAGAAAAATTGTCCGCCCCACAAGCGATTTGTGTTATTCTGATAATGATTGGAATAGCAGGACTTAAAATTTTAGGGAAAGAATGAGGAATTTAAGATGTTTAGGAAAATGAGAAGATTTAAGCAGCAGGTATCGGATGCAGAGTGCGTAGAAGTTTTGAAAAATGCAAAACGCGGCGTGCTTTCTATCATCGGTGAAGACGGATATCCGTATGGCCTTCCGATTAACCAGTGGTATTGTGAGGAGGATGGTAAGCTTTATTTTCACGGAGCTAAAGAAGGACATAAGATTGACGCTATTAAAGCCTGTGATAAAGCTAGTTTTTGTGCGTATAATGAAGGTTTCCGTAAGGAAGGCGATTGGGCGCTCAACATTACGAGCGTAATTATTTTTGGAAGAATCAGGCTTGTAGAGGATGAGGAAACGGCTCTTAAAATATGTTCTGAACTTACAAAGAAGTTTACAGATGATCAGGAGTATTTAAAGAAGGAAATCGAGAGCTCATTTTCAAGAGTCCAGTGCCTCGTGCTTGAGCCGGAGCACATGACAGGAAAACTGGTTAACGAATCATAATAACAAAATGTCAGCAAAGGGGACGGTTCTCTTTGCTGAAATGAAAATAGCAAAAATATAATTGAGCATACTGGCCATGTCAGCAAAGAGAACCGTCCCCTATGCTAGGTAGAACCGTCCCCTATGCTGAACCCTATACTAACTAGCAAAGATTAAGGAAAGAAAACAATGGTAAAACAGATAGTAAAAGATCCGCTGTTTTTGCAACAGATATCAGAGCCCGCAACTGAGGCGGACAAGCAGGTGATTGTTGATTTGGTGGATACATTAAACGCAAACATTGACA
>JAILQM010000067.1 GCA_024698965.1 Eubacterium sp.
TTTATTTACTCTTACCCCCTCAAGAATCGAATCTCTGATTCTCATTCTCGGATCAAGAGATGCAAACGGATCTTGCGTTACCATTGTCATCACTTTCCTGTATTCGTCCAGCTTTTCTCCTTTAATATGAGACACATCTTCGCCCCTAAAAATCATTTTTCCATCGGTTATTTCCACATTATGCATTACACAATTTCCTATTGTGCTTTTTCCCGATCCGGATTCTCCTACAATGCCAAGCGTTTGTCCCTGTTTTACAGTAAAACTCACTCCATCTACCGCTTTTACACTGCCAATCTGTTTTTTTAGAAGGCCTTTAGTAATCGGATAATGCATTTTAAGGTTTTCCACTCTAAGTATTATTTCTTCATCATATTTCTCCACCTGTTTTCTTAGGGCTATGTCTTTATCTATTTTTTCTGTAAGTTCGACATCCACAGGCAGATCTACCGTTGAATGGCTTTTGGTCTTTTTCAAATAATCTTCTTTGTTGTTTTCACCCATTAAACGAGTTCGCTCCTTTCTCCTGCAGTCTTGTCCATATTATGACAGGCACAATAATGATTCCCTTCAATTTGTTTAAGCTCAGGCCTCTTGTTAAAACACTCTTCCGTTGCATATTTGCATCTGTCGGCAAAAGCGCAAGAGTCCGGCTTAATCTTAGACATATCCGGCGGATCGCCTTCAATAGCATGAAGCCCGTATCCCGACGGCAAATCCAATCTCGGCACAGCCCTTATAAGACCTAAGGTATACGGATGATAAGGAGTATCGAATATATCATCAGGATCACCTTCTTCAACTATCTTTCCCCCGTAAACAATTTTTACGCTGTCTGCATATCTTGCCACCACTCCGAGATTATGTGTAATAAGCACAAGCGCTGTATCAAATTCTTCTCTTAAATCATTAAGCTGTTCAAGCACCTGCGCCTGCACGGTAACATCAAGTGCCGTTGTCGGCTCGTCGCAAATTAGGATTTCGGGATTGCAGCTCATCGCCATTGCAATCATCGCTCTTTGCTGCATTCCTCCGGAAAGCTCATGCGGATACTGTCTGGCCCTAACTTCCGGATTTGGGATATTTACCTTATCCAAAAGCTCTATTGCCTTTTTCATTGCGTCCTTTTTTGAAATTGATTTGTCATGAATTCTTATTGCCTCGCAAATCTGCTTTCCTATTGTCACAACCGGATTAAGCGCTGTAGACGGTTCCTGGAAAATCATAGAAATCTTAGACCCTCTGATATCCATTATTTCCTTATCATTCATATCAATAAGATTTTCCCCATGAAACAAGATTTTGCCACCCACTATAAGCCCCGGAGGATAAGGAATAAGACCCATAATTGACAGTGCGCTTACCGATTTGCCCGAACCGGATTCTCCGATTATGGCAACAAACTCACCTTTATGCACCTTATAAGACAAATCATCCGACGCTCTAAGCGCGACCTCGTCATGCTTCCCGCTCAAGAAATACGTCTTTAGATGTTCTACCTCTAATATGACCTCATCTAAAACCATAGTAAAACTCCCTTCTCTTTTTTTCTTAAGTTTAAAAAATCACGCCTTTCATTCCTATAACCTTAATTTCACAAGCTATGTCTGTTTTTGCATTACACTTATGTTATAAAGATTCACTCACCGCAGCGTTTTTCCCCAATATACAAAAAGAGAAGCCGCACTATCAGCGGCTCCCCTTTTTATATATGCCTTTGAGTTAGGAAGGAGTTTTAGTTATCTGTCCAGCATCTTGCAAGCATGTATCCATAATAGTAATTTGCAAGCGGTGTTCCACCCTTAAGGCCGTGGAAACTGTTTCTGAAGAATGACTGGTATCTCTCACAGTATGTTATAAGAAGAACATAATGCTGTGACATATACTCATCATCCAAAGCATGGGCTGCTTCTATCTGTTCATCTGTTGAAGTTGCATTAATAAATGTTGTTGCAAGTTCATCAATAATACTTTCGTTCTGCTTTATATAGTTAGTCTGACCATCTCTTAAAATACTCATTCCGACTCCGCTCACAGAATCTCCGCCAATTGTATAGAATACACAAGAAGGATTGGTTTCATCTCCTCCGACAGAAGTCATATCCTGAGGTGTGTTTCCTACTGTTACAGTCATATTTACCCCAACTTCTGCAAGATATTCCGATACAAGCTGGAATAATTCTGTTGGAAGCATTGAGAATATTGTTACTTCAAAATCGAATCCATCTGCATATCCTACCTCTGCAAGAAGCTCTTTTGCTTTCTCCGGATCGTATGTTGTGTATGACTCAAGCATCTCATCATCCCAGTTGTCAATGTTGCTCCATTCGGTATTGCTTGAGAATAAGCTCGAAATCTTCGACTTTAACTCATCTTCTTCCGTATATCCATATCCCATGTAGTCACTTAATGCTTCGAGATCAATCGCATACTGAAGAGCCTCTCTTACTTTTACATCCGTCAAGGCCTCAACCGGATTTGAACCTTGCTTAAGGCCGATAGACATTGGTGCTGCGTAGAAGGTATTCGTATAATAATCTTCACCTAAAGCAGTGGCAATCTGTTCCGATTCATCGGCATTAAAATATGTTCCTGATGTAATTACCGCATCTATATCTCCGGAAATAAATGAAGCCATAGTTGTTTCTGCATCTGCAAAATATACAAGATTTACTTCGTCAAGATACGGAAGCTGAACACCATCGGAATCCGTCTGCCAATAATTAGGATTCTTAACAAATGTCATGGTGTTATCCGTT
>JAILQM010000005.1 GCA_024698965.1 Eubacterium sp.
ATGTTTATGCTGTATCTTAATCACAAGATTAAAAGCGACTACGAGATGCTGCCGACAGAGGAAAAAGCCAAAGAACTCGTCGTTAAAAATATAAGACTGCTTGTCGGAAATCCTTAGAATCATTGACTTTTATGCTCTAAATTAGTAAAATCATATCTGAATGATTTAGGAGGCTTTAATCATGGGTAAGATTATATTAACCGGAGATCGCCCGACAGGACGACTTCATTTAGGGCATTATGTAGGCTCATTAAAAGAAAGGGTAAGACTGCAGAACTCAGGCGAGTTTGAAAAAATCTTTATTATGATAGCGGATGCGCAGGCTCTTACCGACAATTTTGACAATCCGGAGAAAATCCGTGAGAATATAATAGAGGTGGCACTTGATTACCTTGCAGCGGGACTTGATCCGGAAAAGGTAAATATTTTTATTCAGTCACAGGTACAGGAACTTACGGAGTTTACATTCTATTATATGAATATGGTAACTCTCGCTCGTCTTGAGAGAAATCCTACCGTAAAGCAGGAGATTGTGCTTCGTAACTTTGAAAATTCTCTTCCGATGGGATTCTTAACATATCCCGTATCGCAGACAGCTGATATTACTGCATTTAAGGCTGATACGGTTCCTGTTGGAGAAGACCAGCTTCCAATGCTTGAGCAGGCCAGAGAAATCGTTAGAAAGTTTAACTTTACATATAATACCGATGTACTTGTTGAGCCTGAGGCACTTATTCCTCAGAACGAAACATGCAGAAGACTTCCGGGTACGGACGGTAAGGCGAAGATGAGTAAGTCACTCGGTAACTGTATTTATCTTGCCGATACCGAGGAAGATGTACAAAAGAAGGTAATGAGTATGTTCACAGATCCGGATCACCTTAAGGTATCGGATCCGGGTAAGCTTGAAGGAAACACAGTATTTACATACCTTGATGCATTCTGCAAAGATGAGTATTTTGCGGAGTACTGTCCGGATTATTCCACACTCGATGAGATGAAGGCTCATTATCAGAGAGGCGGACTCGGAGATGTGAAGGTTAAGAGGTTTTTAAACAGCGTTCTTCAGGAAGAGCTTGCACCTATAAGAGAAAGAAGAGCCAAGTGGCAGCAGGATATACCGGGTGTGTATGAAATCCTTAAAAAAGGTACGGAAGTTGCAAGAGCAGAGGCAAAGACCACTCTTGAAGATATGAAGAGAGCCATGAAAATAAACTATTTTGAAGACGGTGCATTGATGCAGTCACATATTGATAAATATGCTAAATAATAAGAGATGTCTCACATTCTTTTAGATAAAAAGAATGTGAGACTTTTTTTTATTTAATCATCGCGTTACATACCGTGTTACATTCACCTCCTATAATTTAGTTGTAATGCAATCAGTGTTTTTTATTTGAATGGAGATGAAGATTATGAAAAGATTGTTTAAAAGGAGATTACTGGTACTTGTCTTAGCACTGGCTATGATTGCAACTAATATATCATTTAATGGGATTATAGCAAGTGCAGATACTGAAACTACTGAGCCGGGGAGTGGAGAGACCCAGGACAGCAGTGAAGGAGGAAGCAGTGGCGGCAACGAAGAAGAAGGAAGCAGTGGCGGCAGCGAAGAAGAAGGAAGCAATGACGGCAGCGAAGAAGAAGGAAGCAGTGACGGCAGCAATGAAGATGGTAGTAATGAAGGCGACGAAGAACCAAAAGTAACATATGTGGCCGAATATAATGGAGTACAGTACGAAAAGGTCGACGATGCAATAAGTGCAGCGCTTTCTGCCGGCGGAGAAGCGACCGTGACATTGCTTGCAGATTGCAGCCTTGAATCAGGATGGCTTTATATTGCGCAGGGTATAAACCTTACTATTGATGGGGGGGGTGGAAAACAATACATTATATATTAATGACTTTAACCCATCTCGCGGAAGCGATAATTATGCTTTTAATATACAGGGCGCTCTTACATTTGAAAATATGAGCGTAGTATTTGGAAACGGCACTTCTACTATTGAAGGACAAAATCTGTTTTGCGTAAGTTCTAAGGGAAGCGTTAAATTTGATAATGCAGCAGCAACATTTAACCTTGAGGATAAAAACCTTTATGCGGTATTTTTCTTAGTTCCGGGCGCAGATGTTTTAATTGATAAGGGCTCAAATGTTACGGTTAATGCATCTTCATCTGTTACAGACGCCTTTTATGCAGATAACGAGGTTCCGATTCCTGAGGATGCAGCAGCAAAAGTCAGAGTTTTAAACGGCTCAGGGCTGACAGTAGACGGCGTTACCAGAGGGTTTATCAACGCAATATGTACGTCAGTAACAAGATCTTCATTAGCAGTCAAAATAGCAGGCAAAAATAATAAAAGTCAGGGAATGTCAAATGGCTGGTTACATGCTGATGGCGCCACCGTAACAATTGATAACGCGTGTTATGGACTGTATGAAAAGATAATAGAAGCTGAAAACTCAAAGGTTGTTTCATGCAATAATAATTACGGATTATACCTTCAAAGCGGAGCAGAGTACAGCTTTATTAACGGTACGACAGAAATATATAACAACAGTCTGTATGGTATATACAGCAAGGAAAGATCTGCGATTAGCTTTACAGGAACATCAGTTGCTGACATATATGGAAATACAGGTAGCGGTATATACAATTGTGGTACAGTTAATATAGCAGGCAGTGCTGTAGTTAATGTATATGATAATTCTGCACGCGGCGTTTTTAATGCTTCTTCGGGAGAAATTGATATAAATGCAGCTTTATATATTTACAGAAACGGATATGTAAAAGAAGATTTTGGGGTATATGCCGAATCGAAAAGTGCTAAATCTTACGGCGGCGGAATTTATAATAAGGGAAGTGTTTACACAGGGAGTGCGGCAGCATTTTTGGCTTATAATAATCATGCTGCTTTAGCGGGAGATGATATTTTAAATTTCAGAGGATGCCATTTTGAATTTTCCGAGACAGGCTACGGAGAAAAAACTTTCCTTATAAATGACGAAAACCATCTTATTTCAGGCTGGTACCTGGATGAAAAAGACAGCCGCTGGGATGCGGACGGAGCTAAAGAACATGTTATACTTTATGACGGAGATTATTCGGTAGACACTGTGCTTGCTTTAAAAGCGGCTCATGGTCTTGTGTATAATATCTACTATGATGCAAACGGCGGTGAAGGAGAAGTTACCGATCCAAGGGGATATGAAACAGGAAATACAGCTACCGTAAAAGATCAGGGAGCTATCACAAGATCCGGATATAACTTTAAAGGCTGGGCAACAGAGGCAAACGGAGAAGTAATATATTCGGCAGGTGATTCCGTTACATTTGCAGAAGAAGATATTTATCTTTATGCAGTATGGCAGAAGATATCAAGCAATCCGTCGGGACCTGTTCCAACTCCAACAACACCGGACGAGACACCGGACGAGACACCGGATGAGACACCGGAAGAAGATACCGAAACAGATACAGACAATACACCTACGCCTGCAGATACAGATGATACAGATGACGGCGGAAACGGTGGTGGAGGAGTTGTAACAGTTGCTCCTACAAACGTAACTACTCCTGTAGTTAATCAGAATCCAACACCTGTAGCCGGCGATAATCAGCTTACAGAAATAGAAGATGAAGAGTCTGCGGCAGCAGCATATGATGTGCCGGATGATGATACAGCTGAGATAGAAGATGAGGAATCTGCGGCAGCAGCGCTTCCGGAAGGATTCTGGGCGCTTGTAAATCTTATTCTGGTAATAATAACAATTATTGAGTCCCTTCTTCTTATCATCACATATTTTACAGGAAAAGAAGATGATGAGACTAAGGAGCAGATCGAAAATAACGAGGAAAATGTTCTTAAGAGAAGAGGACTTATGAGAATACTTTCTGTTATTGTTGCTATAGCAGCCATTGTAGCGTTTGTTCTTACAGAGGATATGACACTTCCGATGGAACTTGTAGATGAGTGGACTCTGCTGATGGTAGTTATTCTAATAATAGATACAATTGTAATGTTCTTCTCAAGAAAAAAGAGAGATACAAAAGAAGTAAAAAACGCATAAAACTCTCGATTTGACAAGCGGCCTTTAAAGGATTATAATAACTTGTACAAAAGGATTTGTGTTCCTTAGTTTACATGGATGTAGTAAAGGAGGTCTGCGTATGAATATTACAGGTATACCGGCTTTGGTTCAGGCTCAGACTGATAACCAGCTTGTTAATGCGGTTTCCACTCAGGTACTTTCACAGTCACTTGATACACAGGAGACGATCGGACAGGACATGGTTAAGATGATGGAGCAGTCTGTAGCACCAAATCTCGGAGCAAATTTTGACATGAGCGTATAACATAATGAAAAATTAAGGGTAATATACATTGTATATTACCCTTTTTTTTATGCTTTTATTTTAAATATTCTACTGCGGCAAGAGCTGCTACAGTGCCGTCTGAAGCAGCCGTTGTAAGCTGTCTTACTTTCTTTTGTCTGCAGTCTCCCGCAACAAAAACTCCCGGCACTTTTCCGAGGCAGTCTTCCCCGGAGAGGATGTAACCCTGATTATCTATATCCACAACATTTTTAAACTTTACGCTGTCAGGCTCATGGCCTATTGTAATAAAGAGGCCGGAAACATTAATCTCTCGGCTTTCTTTTGTTTTAACGTCTTCGACAACTACGCTTTTAAGCTCATCGTCTCCGCCGAGTGAAGATACTTTTGAGTGAAGAATGAATTCCACGTTTTCTTTTTTCTTCATGCTTTCGAAAAGCTCTTCATCACCCGGATAGACATCGGCTCTGTGAATGACATAAACCTTGTTGCAGTAGTTTGAGAGGAAGAGAGCATCTTCCAAAGAATTCCTTCCTCCTGTTGCGATTGCAACATCTTGGCCTCTGTAAAACATACCGTCACAGGTTGCGCAATAAGATACGCCTTTTCCAATCCACTCAACTTCACCTTTAAGGCCGAGAGGCTTATTTTTAGAGCCTGTTGCGATAATAACGGTTTTAGCTTCGTAGCTTTCTGAATCGGTAAGCACTTTTTTGACGCTTCCGTCTCCTATAATCTCAACGCCTGTTACTGCTTTTTGCACACATTCTGCGCCAAAGCTTTTGGCCTGGCTTAAAAGAGTAAAGGCGTAATCCGAACCTGTTGTATGCTCAAGCCCCGGATAGTTTTCAACATCATTTGTTTTAATTATCTGGCCGCCGTACTGATTGCCCTCTAAAAGAAGCACTTTCTTTCCGGCTCTGGCACCATATATAGCGGCGGTAAGTCCGGCAGGGCCACCGCCGATAATAATAATATCGTACATTCTATATCCTCATCTTATACATTTAAAAGTGCCTTTAAAGCATCTTTTGACTGTACGCCGACTGCTGTGTTTACAACCTTTCCGTCCTTAAATACCATAAGAGTAGGTACCGCACGGATAGAATATTCTGTAGAAGCTTTTGGGCACTGATCTGTATCAAGCTTTGCTACTTTGTAGCTTCCGTCAGACTCTGCTGCAAGCTCTTCAACTGTAGGTCCCATCATCTTGCATGGTCCGCACCATGTAGCCCAGAAATCTACGAGTACAGGAACGTCGGATTTAAGTACCTCTGCTTCAAAAGTTTCATCTGTTAATATTATTTCTTTCATGATATATACCTCCTTAAATTCGGAATTAAATTGTGTTCAATTGATAATCTAATTGTACACAACTAAAATAAAGATGTCAACATCTTTTTTTATTATATTGGATTTTTTGTGCTATAATAATAAAAGATTTATAAACAAGGAGATTGCGAACATGAAAGCGACAGTAATTATTGATAATACCGGGGCTGATGAAATGCAGGGTGAATGGGGACTCTGTATTTATATTGAGTACAACGGTAAGACTATATTACTCGATTCGGGCAGCTCGGATTTATATCTTGAAAATGCAAAAAAGCTTGGATGTGACCTTGAAAAAGTTGATATGGCAGTGCTTTCACACGGGCACTATGATCACGGTAACGGCTTTCCTTCTTTCTTTGAAAAAAATAAGAAGGCAAAGCTTTATTTGCGTGATAACTGCGGTGAAAACTGCTATGCAGTAAAAGAAGGCAAGCTTGAGTACATTGGATTACCGGAAGGGCTTTTCGAAAAATACGGTGACAGAATCGTAAAATGTGAGGGCAGAGTTGATATTGACAAAGGAATATCTCTCATTCCTCATAAGGGCGATTTAAAAGAAGTCGGCGAGAGAGAAAAAATGTTTGTGAAGGTTGACGGAGAGCTTGTGACTGATGAATTTTGTCATGAGCAGAGCCTTGTTTTTGATACAGATAAAGGCAAGGTAATATTTAACAGCTGCTGTCATGCGGGAGCAGACAGAGTAATAGCTGAAATAAAAGATGAGTTTCCGGGTGAAAAAATATATGCCCTTATCGGAGGTTTTCATCTTTTTAACAAGACAAAAGAGGAAGTAAAAAACTTTGCAAACAGGGTAAAAGATACAGGAATTGAGTATCTTTGCACAGGTCATTGTACGGGGGATGAGGCCTATGCGATTTTGGAAGAAGTATTAAAAGATAAGGTACACCATTTTAAAGTGGGGCTGCAGTTTGAATTTTAGATATTATATATACAATTCATGCAGATGGTGTTACCGTTCGTGTTACCATTTTGGGATACAATGAGTATAGTAAAACACAAATCATTATTTATTTAGGAGCATGTGGGAATTATGAAAAAGAAAAACACAACCAAAAGGATTTGGGCAATAATGCTTATTGCAGTGCTTGCAATCAGCATTATTGGGGGAACGGTAAACGCTTATGCTATAACGGGAATTACACCTACAGACACGAGCGTTTTAGATGATGATGCTTTATATGAGGCAGAAATCATTTCGGAGTATGAGGTTACTGATGGTAATAACATTTCCGAACTTCTTAGCGAAATTGGTGCAGATACTGATGAATTAAATACTGATGATGCCAATGTAAGCTATACTCTTTATTCAGTAAAGGCTGAGGATGAGGAACAGCTTGAGGATAAAAAAGAGGAAACAGTAGAAGAAGAGGAAACAGTAGAAGAAGAGGAAATTGGAGAAGAACAGACTGAAAAAAATCAGGAAGAAGTACTTCCTGATGAAAGCAAAGAAGAGGTAACAGCTGAAGAAAACACAGACGACGATGATTCTATTGATGGTGAAGAAATCGTTGTAGAGGATGATTCTATTGATGATGAAGAAATCGTTGCAGAGGATGAGTCTACAGAGGAAGAAGAATCGAACGTAGAAGCTGACAAAAATCCAGACTCTGCAGAAGAAGCAGAAGACGTTTTACCGGAGATTGTCGGATTAAAGAGTCTGTTGGGTGCTACAGCAGGAGATGGCGGTGCTACAGCAGGAGATGGCAATGATGGAGTTAAGCAGCTTACCGAAATACCAAATGATTGGGTTGAGGTGGAAAAAGATTCAAAAGATGCATACTATGCTGAACTTAGCGAAGGATATTCAATAACATATAAAATTACATTGGACGGATATGTTTATACCTTTACTTTGGATTCTATCAATGGAGAAAATAAAGCTATATATAAACTTACCTCAAAGGATCTTGCTGTTTTCACAACAATGACAGTTTCAAACTATCAAAATTGTATATGGCCGACAGATGGTCTGACAACCACGGAAAATTTTGAAAACTATAATACTGTTATTGTGGGTTGGGATCTTTGGCAGGATATAAGCAAATCTAAAAATTCTACTACAGTAAAAACAAATGGACAGTATATTACAAAGTGGAAAGATAGTGAGTCAGAGAATATCATTATTTCTACATCGTGGAAAGATATTGCGACATCAGATTGGCAGAGCGTATCTCTTAATGTATATAAGGTTTCATCACCTAATGAAATTAAAGAAAACTGGGTTCCTGTTGCCATTCATGATTTTACTTTTGAAGACGGAGTAACTGAGGGAACAAAGGAAGCTAAATGTTATTATGCGGAAGTAAGTGAAAACGACAGAGTTCGCACATTTACCGAAAATGGATATGAATACACCTGCGAGCTTACAAGAATGATTGTATGCGGGTCATCCGCTACGGTACACGCAGACTATAAGGTAGTAAATGTAACAAAGGAACTTGGAGAGCCTGTAGGTGAGATAGAAGTGACAAAGCTCTATTCGCTTTTAGCGGGAAGGTCTTTTGAAAGCCTTTGGGAAAGCCAGAGCTCAAGTGATTTCCAAAACCTTCCACTTGAACATGGTACATATAAAGTTAAGGTATATAAAGCAACCAAAGATGAAATGGCTTTTGCGGATTTAGGCGAGGGAGTGCACTATGTCCCGTTTGCAAATTATCAGACAAAAAATGCTACAGGATATTATGCGGTAGTTAATGATGCTGATTATTCATTCACGGATACTTATAAAGAGAACAAGACTGTAGACGGAATCGAATATACTTATATATATACATATGAATATACTCTTGGAAGGATTATAAAAGAGGATGATGGATATCACGGAGATTACTATGTGACAAAGGTAGTAAGCGCTGAAGTTTATGTAGAATCATTTGAAAAATATTGCCTTAAAGATGAGTACTCAAAATATTTTGAGGAAGGTGATTTGGATGATAAGTTCTCTCATTCGGCAGAATCAAGTATGTTTTACAGATGGATGGATGAAACTCCTCTTAATGTAGTTATATCTGAGGTGCAGCCAGAGGAGGTGCAGGCAGAGGGAAGTTACATTAAGGTGGCAATGCCAGCCAAAGATGGTAAGCGTGTTGTATGGTATGGAACGGTTGATGTAGATAAAGTAGTAATTACTGATACTGATTTGAAATATGACAAGGTTGTGGATGGAAAACAGGCTGCTCTTCGTTCATACGACGGAAAAACAGTTATCTATCTTGTGAAAGATGATGATGGAAAACTTTTGAGATATACATATACTCTTCAGAGAATCATTTATGAAGGCACATGGCACGCTGATTATAAGCTGACAATAGATGATTATGAAGAAGGTAACGATAATACGGATACAAAAGAAAAAACTGATGATCCACAGACAAACGGTGATACTCCTCAGCAGGCAGATGACGGAAATGATGACGCCGGAAACGGAACAGCCGGAAATACAGATAACGGCACAGACAACGGCGAAAGCACAGGTAACGGCGGAAGCACAGGTAACGGCGAAAGTACAGATAACGGCGGAAACACAGGTAACGGCGGAAGCACAGATAACGGTGATACAGATAATACGGATACAGAAGATAGCACTGATGATTCACAGACAAACGGTGATACTCAGCAGACAGATAACGATGTAAACGGTAATACACCGGCAGATAACGGAAATGGTGGTGCAGGAAACGGAGCAACAGGAGCAAACGGTAATACAACAACAGCAGCCGGTAATACAACAACAGCAGCCGGTAATACTCCTGCAGCTACAACACCTACAACAACAACTACAACAGTTGCAGCTACACCTGATACAGATGATGTAACGGTTATAGACGACCAGGAAACAGCAGCTTCAGCATATGATGATACTGAAGATGAGGAGACAACAATTGAGGACGAAGAGTCGGCAGCTTCACCAATCGGCGGATTCTGGGCACTTTTAAACCTCATTATGACACTTCTCCTTGTAGGAGAGTCAGCAATCCTTACAGCAACATACTTCATGGGATCTGAAGAGGATGAGACAGATGAGCAGATTGCTAAAGGACAGAAAAACGTTATTAAGAGATTCGGACTTAGAAGAATCCTTACAGCAGTAGTCGGACTTGCAGCAATTATAGCATTTGTACTTACTGAGGATATGTCAGGACAGATGATTTTCATCGATCAGTATTCTCCGCTCATGGTAGTACTTGCAGCAGTAGGAACAGCTATTACAGCACTTTCAAAAAAGAAAGAAGTTACTGTTAACGAAAAATAATAAATGATAAGTTACGGACCGGACTTTGTTTATGCGAAGTCCGGTTCTTTTTGTTTTAAATTTGTGGTAGACTATAAGCTATGAAAATTTCAATGATAATAAACGATGAGAGTTTTGAATATGATGTATACGGGCTTGTGAAAGCGTTCTTTCCCGAAGCGGATGTGAAAAAAGAGACCGAAGGGGAAAACTATGTAAAGACCGTAACAGAAGATGAAAAAGACGCGCTTTTAATAAGCGTTTTTTGTGATATAGAAGGAAAGAGCGCAAAGGGCGAAAAAAGAGTGTCTGACAATCAGAGAAAAGAGGTTAAAAATACTCTTAAACGCCTCCTTTATACCGCGCTTGAGGAAGTTACCGAAAAGACTCTTCCGTGGGGGACTCTTACGGGAATTCGTCCGACTAAGCTGGCAACTGCCTTGGTTGAGAAAAACATATCTGATGATGATATAATAAAACGACTTAAGGAAGAATATTTTATCTCGGATAAAAAGGCTCATCTTTCGCTGGGGATTGCTCATAAGGAAAATGAAATTCTTAAAAAGATTGATTATAAAAACGGATACAGTCTCTATGTGGGAATCCCGTTTTGCCCTACGACCTGTCTTTACTGCTCGTTTTCGACCTTTCCCATAGCAAGCTGGAAGGACAAGGTGGATTTATACCTTGATGCGCTTGAAAAGGAAATGGCAGCTTCTTCCGGCCTTATGCAAAACAAAAAGCTGCAGAGCATATATATAGGCGGTGGGACTCCTACGTCTTTAAATGAAAAGCAGCTTTTAAGAGTTTTGGAGATGACGGAAAAATATTTTGACACATCCGCCATCCTGGAATGGACACTTGAGGCCGGGCGTCCGGATTCTTTAAATAAAGAAAAGCTTGAAATTATTAAGGCATCAAAAGCTGACCGAATATCTATAAATCCGCAGACGATGAATGATGAAACTCTAAAGCTTATAGGCAGACATCATACAAGCGAAGATGTTGCCGAAAAATTTGAGCTGGCAAAAAAATGCGGGATAGACAATATTAATACAGATATTATTTTAGGGCTTCCGGGTGAAGGAAAAGATGAGCTTTTATATACTTTGGAAGAGATTAAAAAGCTTGCTCCGGAGTCTTTAACCGTGCATTCTCTTGCGATAAAGAGGGCGGCGCGTCTTGCAAAGGATACGGAAAAATACATTAACAGAGCTTACGATGCAGAAGAGGCTATGCAGCTTTCCGGCGAGGCGGCGTTTGATATGGGAATGGCTCCGTATTATCTCTACAGGCAAAAGAATATGACCGGAAATCTTGAGAACATCGGATTTTCCAAAGAGGGAAAAGAAGGGCTGTATAATATTCTCATAATGGAAGAAAAACAGACCATTTTAGCATGCGGTGCGGGAAGCGTGACAAAGGTTTTAAACGGCGCTAAACCCGAGAGAATAGAGAATGTAAAAGACGTTAATTTCTATATTGGCAGAATTGACGAAATGATAGAAAGAAAACAGCGAAAATTAGGCATTTCTGATATTGATAATTGATGTTGAAATATAGTATACTAAAGGATAGTTTGGATAGGAGAAAATAAAAATGCCGTTACAGAAAAAACCTGTTACGGGCATGAAAGACATCATGCCCGATGAAATGAAAATTAGAGATTATGTACAGAGCGTAATCAAAGATACATACAGAAGCTTCGGATTTACTCCAATAGAAACCCCGTGCATGGAAAACATAGGAAATCTTTCCAATAAGCAGGGCGGAGAAAACGAGAAGCTTATTTTTAAGGTACTTAAAAGAGGCGAAAAGCTCAATGTTTCAGATGCCAAAGAAGAGGCCGATGTTGTGGATTTTGGTATGAGATATGATCTTACCGTGCCTTTGGTAAGATATTATTCCAACCACTCAAATGAGCTCCCTTCACCTTTTAAGGCGCTTCAGATGGGAAATGTGTGGCGTGCGGACAGACCGCAGAGAGGAAGATACCGCCAGTTTATGCAGTGCGATATTGATATTATAGGCGAAGCGGGAAATCTTGCGGAAATAGAACTTATTCTTGCTACAACAACCACATTGGGAAAACTCGGATTTAAGAATTTTGAGATTCGTATAAACGAGAGAAGAATACTTAAAGCAATGGCTGCATACAGCGGCTTTGATGAAAAGGATTATGACAGCATTTTCATTATCCTTGATAAGATGGACAAAATCGGAACAGAGGGAGTTAAAAACGAGCTTCTTGGCGCCGGATATGATGAGGGCGGAATAGACAAGTATTTAGAGCTTTTTAAAGATATGGAAAATATGACTGATGTAAACAGTGCTATTGATTATCTTTTGGGTAAGCTTGGGGATTGTCTTGAAGAAGAAGTTGCCACAAGCATGAAAGAGATTGCGACAAGCGTAAATGCTGCAAAGGGTGATTTCTTTAAGCTGGTATTTGATCCGACTTTGGTTAGAGGAATGTCATATTACACAGGTACGATATTTGAGATTGCCATGCCTGAGTTCGGCGGAAGCTGCGGAGGCGGCGGAAGATACGATAAGATGGTCGGCAATTTCACGGGTAAAGATGTGCCGGCGTGCGGCTTTTCAATAGGTTTTGAGAGAATTATTCTTTTGCTTATGGAAAGCGGATTTAAGATTCCGGGAGAAGCGGAAAAAGTGGCTTATCTTGTTGAAAAGGGTTATCCTGCCGACAAGCTTTCGGAAGTTATGAAAAAAGCTCAGACAGAAAGAGCAAACGGCAAGCAGATTCTTGTGGCTAAGATGAATAAAAATAAGAAATTCCAAAAAGAGCAGCTTTCAAACGAAGGTTATACTGCTTTTGAGGAGTTCTTTAAATAATAGGAGGAACTAAAAATGGCTGAGTCAATGAAAGGTCTCAAAAGGACCTGCAGAGCAGCAGAGCTTTCAAGCGCAAACATCGGTGATAATGTTACCGTGATGGGCTGGGTACAGAAAAGAAGAGATTTGGGAAGTATGATCTTTATCGATTTAAGAGACAGATCAGGACTTTTACAGATTGTTTTTGATGAGGCAAACGTCGGAGCCGAAGGCTTTAAAAAGGCCGAGTCTTTAAGAAGCGAGTTTGTTATCGCTATTGAAGGACAGGTGGTTAAAAGAGGCGGAGCCGTTAACGAGAATTTAAAGACAGGTGAGATTGAAGTAATCGCAAAATCGCTTCGCATCTTATCCGAGTCGGAAACACCTCCTTTCCCTATCGAGGAAAACTCACAGACAAAAGATGAGCTCAGACTTAAATACAGATATCTTGATTTGAGACGTCCGGATCTGCAGCGCAACTTTATCGTAAAATCAAAGGTTATGACACTCGTTCGTTCATTTATGGCAAGCGAGGGATTTTTGGAAATAGAGACACCTATGCTTTGTAAGTCAACTCCTGAAGGAGCAAGAGATTATCTCGTGCCTTCAAGAGTGCATCCGGGTAATTTCTATGCACTTCCTCAGTCACCGCAGCTTTTTAAGCAGCTTTTAATGTGCTCGGGATTTGACAGATATATCCAGATTGCAAGATGCTTTAGAGACGAGGATTTAAGAGCGGACAGACAGCCTGAGTTTACTCAGATTGATATGGAGCTTTCTTTCGTTGACGAAGAGGATGTAATGGATGTAAACGAGAGACTTCTTAAGCATATCTGGAAAGAAGTTTTGGGCGTGGATATTCAGATTCCGTTTAAGAGAATGCCGTGGCAGGAGGCCATGGACCGCTTTGGATCCGACAAGCCTGATACAAGATTCGGAATGGAACTTTGCGATGTAACAGAGACGGTTAAGGGCTGCGGCTTTGGCGTATTTACGGGCGCGATAGAAGCAGGCGGAACCGTAAGAGGTATAAATGTCAAAGGTCAGGGCGCTATGCCGCGTAAGAAAATCGACAAACTCGTTGAGTTTGCAAAGGGATACGGCGCTAAGGGACTTGCATATATTTGCATAGGCGAAAGCGGAGAGATTAAGTCATCATTTGCCAAGTTTATGACTGATGATGAGATGAAGGCTCTTATTGAGAAAATGCAGGGTGAGGCCGGAGATCTTCTCCTGTTTGCCGCTGACAGAAATAAAATTGTTTGGGATGTGCTCGGAGCGCTTCGTCTTGAGATGGCCCGTCAGCTCGAACTTTTAGACAAGAATCAGTATAACTTCCTTTGGGTAACGGACTTCCCGCTCTTAGAGTGGTCTGATGAAGAAAATCGTTTCATGGCTATGCATCATCCGTTTACTATGCCTAAAGAAGAGGACTGGGGAAATATTGACAAAGATCCGGGCTCTGTAAGAGCGAGAGCTTATGATATCGTGCTTAACGGTACAGAGCTTGGCGGTGGTTCTATAAGAATTCACCAGGATGATATACAGGAAAAGATGCTTGAGGTACTTGGATTTACCAAGGAATCCGCTTATGAGCAGTTTGGATTTTTGCTCAATGCATTCAAATACGGAGTACCGCCGCATGCAGGACTTGCTTACGGACTCGACAGACTTATTATGCATCTTGTGGGCGCAGACTCCATCCGTGACGTAATTGCCTTCCCTAAGGTAAAGGATGCGTCAGACCTTATGTGCGGCGCACCGTCTGTTGTAGATACAAAGCAGCTTGATGAACTTTGCATCAAAACCGAAAATCCTACCGAAGAGTAGGCGGAAGATGCGGATTAATATATATCATTAAGGATTATAATTATTTTTTTAATTGAAATGAAGGAGGACAAAATGGATTTCAATTACTATGAGGAGCTCAAGAGCATTGACCCGGAGATTTATGAAAGAATCGTAAAAGAGTATAACAGGCAGAATGACCATATTGAGCTTATCGCATCCGAAAACTGGGTGTCAAAGAGTGTAATGGCGGCAATGGGAAGCGTTCTTACAAACAAATATGCCGAAGGATATCCGGGAAAGAGATATTACGGCGGATGCTATGTAGTTGATGAGGTTGAGGATCTTGCAAGAGACAGAGCCAAAGAGCTTTTTGGCTGCACTTATGCAAATGTACAGCCGCATTCCGGCGCTCAGGCCAATATGGCAGTATTTATGGCACTTATGCAGCCGGGCGATACTTATATGGGAATGAACCTTGACCACGGCGGACATCTTTCACACGGTTCACCGGTTAACTTCTCCGGACTTTTTTATAACATGGTACCTTACGGAGTAAATGACGACGGATTCATTGACTATGCAGAGGTAGAGCGTATCGCAAAAGAATGCAAGCCTAAGATGATTATCGCAGGTGCATCTGCATACGCAAGAGAGATTGATTTTAAGAGATTTAGGGAAATCGCAGATTCTGTAGGAGCTTATCTTATGGTAGATATGGCTCATATCGCAGGACTTGTTGCGGCAGGACTTCATCCGAGCCCGATTCCTTATGCTCATGTTACAACAACAACAACACATAAGACTTTAAGAGGACCAAGAGGCGGACTTATTCTTTCAAGTGAAGAATTTGCAAAGGAAGTAAACCTTAATAAGGCTGTATTCCCGGGAATGCAGGGCGGCCCTTTGATGCATGTTGTTGCTGCAAAGGCTGTATGCTTTAAAGAAGCGCTTACACCTGAGTTTAAAGAGTATCAGGAGCAGATTGCAAAGAATGCACAGGCTCTTGCAAAGGGACTCATTTCACGCGATATGAAGATCGTATCGGGAGGAACAGACAACCACCTTATGCTCTTAGACCTTACTCCTTACGACCTTACAGGAAAAGCAATCGAGGCACTTCTCGATGATGCAAACATTACAGCAAACAAAAACACTATTCCTAACGATCCTAAGAGTCCGTTCGTAACAAGCGGTATCCGTCTCGGTTCACCTGCAGCTACAACAAGAGGACTTAAGGAAGATGATTTTGATAAGGTAGCGGAAGCTATTTCAATCATTGTAAAAGAAGGCGAGGCAGGAGTGGAAAAAGCACGTGCCATCGTTAAGTCACTTACGGATAAATATCCGCTTGACTAAAATACACTTGCATTTTGATAAAAAATGTTATATTATGCCTATTGTGTGATAAACACAATAGAATATCTTCAGGGCAGGGTGAAATTCCCGACCGGCGGTAAAGTCCGCGAGCCTTAGGGCCGATTAGGTGAGATTCCTAAACCGACAGTAAAGTCTGGATGAGAGAAGAGCGATAATGTATTTACATGCCCTGAGCTGTTTGGCTCGGGGCTTTTTATGTTATTTCTCTAAAAGAATACTTTTATGCTCTGACAATGGGAGGAAAACTAAAATGAATGAAACAAATGCAGAAAAAAAACCCGTAAATACAAGGGTTATTACAGGAACAGCCATGCTTTCGGCTTTGGCATTTATACTTATGTATCTTGAGTTCCCGCTTCCGATAATGCCGAGCTTTATCAAGCTCGACTTCTCGGATCTTCCGGCACTTATAGGTGCATTTGCTTACGGACCTATAGCGGGTGTTCTTATTGAACTTATAAAGAATGTTCTTCATATGTTTGTATCACAGTCCGGTGCGGTAGGAGAGCTTTCAAACTTCATGCTCGGAGCTCTTTTCGTATTACCTGCGGGCATTATTTACAAACGTAAGAAGAATAAAAAATCAGCAATTATCGGAGCTCTTGCAGGAGCTGTTATTTCGGCACTGGCAAGTATTCCTTCTAACTATTTCATCGTATATCCTGTATATACAGCGTTTATGCCGATGGATGCAATTATCGGAATGTACCAGGCTATAAGACCTTCAACAAGCTCACTTCTTGAGGCACTTATAGTATTTAATGCTCCGTTTACATTCTGTAAGGAGCTTATAAGTGTAATCATAACCGTTGTTATCTATAAGCCGCTTTCACCGATACTTAAGGGTATAAACTAAATTTAGCAAAATCCTTTTTGTATTCGGTAAGTGCATCATCGATATAATCGAGATTTTCTACGGAGTGCTCAACCTCGCGGGCATAGGAATGTGCTATGTCAATTATGTCTTCGAGTGAGAGTGCTCCGTTTTTTATGTAGCGCGCCATGCTCATGTTTCTGATGATATTTTCAGACATGCCGGCAAAGGCGGTCTTGGCAAAGACACGGTAGTCATATACCGAACCGCAGAAATAGATGAATACAAAGTAGTTGACTATTTGTTCCGAAACGATTGCATATCTTTTGTCGAGGTCATTTTCTTTAAGATAGGCTTTGAAGAGGGTAACATTTTCATAATAACCTTCTTTTCCGCCGGAAAAAAGTATTGCCTCGTACTCGTCTCTTAAGGCTTCCCACGATGGCCGAAGCAATTCGAGAGAATCCAAAATTTCAAAAAACTTTTTACTTTCCTCGTAAGCATCCGGCCTTATAAGCGGAACACAGTCGGGGTACATGAGGATTTCATCAATGGCGAATATTTCATTGTCGTCGACTCTGTCCTGAATAACTTTGGAGTAGGACATTATTTGATGTATCCTGTCTACAATCGAATACAATCTGTTTTTGAGGACATGGAAATACAGCCTTCTGAATTCGTTAAGAATAGAGAAGAACATGTAGTCAAAGTCTTCGTATTCTTCCGTAAGATCGTCTTCTGTGGTCTCGAAAGCAGCTCTTTCTGTATTCTCCAAAATTATGCGCGCGGCTTCAGGGCATGAGAGGCCGATTGAAATCTCTCTTATGCCTTCAAATTCTTCTACATGACGCGGATAGGTTCTGCAGGTATCACACCAAAACATTTCGTCTTGGGTTTCCTTGTAAATGTCGCAGAGGTTATCGTCATTTAAGAATGCGCATCTTCCGCCCGGTTTTTGGCAGAATATACCCTCGTTATAGTTGATTTCGTTTTTGAATCGGGAAGAGAGAGGGCCGTTGTCGTTTGCGTACTGTGAGAGTGTTCCCTCGTCAATCTCGATTTCCCAGCCCGCACAGCATGTGTCGGGACAGGCTCCTCCTATACAGGTGAATTTGTCATAGTAGGTTGGTTTTGTGTATTGCATGGTTACTCCTTATGGTTGAGAGATTTTTGTAGGTCACCTCATCCGTCGCCTGTTATGGTTGAGAGATTTTTGTAAGGTCACCTCATCCGTCGCCTGCGGCGACACCTTCCCCTCAAGGGGAAGGCTAGTCCCAAAAGAAGCCTTCCCCTTTGAAGGGAAGGTGTCAGCGAAGCTGACGGATGAGGTGACCTTACCTCCCTTGGGGGGAAGGCTAGGCCAATATTAATCATATTTTAGCACATTTACATACCGGTTTGTGATATAATTAAATAAGATTTACGAGGTAGGCATTATGGGAAATAAAAAAATCAGTAAAGGCAAAATTGCGGCTATAGTTGTGGGAGTGATT
>JAILQM010000014.1 GCA_024698965.1 Eubacterium sp.
TCATAGACTCTTCCGAGCTGACTATACTTTCCTCCCCCGAATTTATGAAATGGGATAATATCCACCCGATGAACGCATTTCAGCCCTGACAAAAGTTTTGCAATATCAGGAGCCTCATCCATATTGTGATTAGGTATTACCGGATATCGCACAATCACATCTTTGCCGAGTTCTTCCGCCAGATAAAGATTTTTCAGGATAATCTCATTGCTTTTTCCGGTATTTTTCTTATGCACATCAGACGCAAGCCCCTTTATATCAAAAAGCAGGGTGTCTGCATTTTTAAATACCTCCATCCCCTCATCCGTCGTGATATATCCGCAGGTATCAAGCGCCACATGAATATCTCTTTCGTGGCATCTTTCTATCATCTCAAGGCAAAACAGCGGCCAGAGAGTCGCCTCTCCGCCGCTTAAAGTCACTCCTCCACCGGACTCTTTATAAAACTTTTCATCACGCAGGCATTCCGCAAAAACATCCTCAGCGCTTCTCTCCAGTCCCCAGATATTAAATGCTCCGGGCCAGCAGACATCTACACAATCTCCGCATCCGTCACATTTTTCTCTGTCTATACTAACCTTTTCGCCCGGACAGACCTGAATAATCGCCCCTTTAGGACATTTGTCAACACATCTTCCGCATCCGTCACAATGCTCTTCTATATACTGCAGCTCCGGCACCATCAATTGGCTTTCCGGATTGCAGCACCAGATGCAGCGTAAGGGACAGCCTTTTAAAAAGACTGTCGTCCTTATGCCCCATCCATCTACAAAAGAACCGTGAACTATATTAAAAACATTTGCTTTCTCAGACTTTTCTTTTAACATTCCTGCATTTCCAATCTATGAATAATATCATCCTGCAGCTCCTTGCCAAGCTCCACAAAATAAGCCGCATAAGTAGCTACACGTACAACAAGATCTCTGTGCGCATCAGGATTAACCTGAGCATCCCTAAGTGTTTCTGTCGAAACAATGTTAAACTGAACCAAAAATCCGCCTTCTTCGCAGTATGATTTGATAAGACCTTTAAATTTTTCAATCTTATCCGGCGAATCGACTGATTCCGGATTCATTCTTATATTAAGCACCTCTCCATGTCTAAGCTTTGTATGGTCAAGATGAGCTATAGACATCATTGTGGCCGTGATTCCGTTTTCATTTCTTCCTTGTGCAGGTGAGATTCCGCCTTCACTTATAGGTTCTCCGGCACATCTTCCATCCGGAAGCGCTCCGCAAACCATACCAAGACCTACATTTGCCGTAACCGCTGCTGCCGCAACCTGAGAACGTGCTCCGTTAAAGCCTTCATACTTACATATTTCATCTGAAGTAAACGAAAGAATCTCATTAACGATATTGTCTACATAAGGGTCGTCATTTCCAAACTTAGGAGCTCTGAGGAAAAGCTTCTGCATCTGTTCATAGCCCTCCCAGTTATGATCAAGTGCATCCATAAGCTCCCTCATGGTAACCTTTTTCTCTTCAAACACTATCTTCTTTATAGCTGCCAGAGAATCGCCGACATTTGGCGCTCCCGCTGTTGACATAGCAAAGAAATAATACGGTTTGGTCCCTCCGGATATTACATCTTTGCCGTTTTCTATACAAGGCGCTACCATGCATGACTGGAACGGAGACGGCATATATGTGGAAAACGCCTCTTTGTCAGCATTCTTTATCTGGTGAAGGAACGGCACAATATATTCTACCTGTTTCTTATAAGCTTCAAGCACTTCCTCATAAGATTCAAAATTTGCGGCATCTCCGGTCTCTATACCAAGCTTAAGTCCCGTCAGGCGATGTACACCGTTATTAAGCGCAAGCTCTAAAATTCCCGGAAGCGATATTATTCCGCCCGGCAAGTCATAGCTGTATCCTTCCACTATCGGAGATGTGCAGCCCTGAATTGCATAGCTTCTGGCCTTCTCTACCGTCATACCGTCAAGCATAAGATTTGAAATAATGGTTTTGTCACCGACGAATTTAAGCTTGCCGCCCCCATCTCTTGCCACCTCGCAGGCAAGAGTAAGATAATCTTCCGGCGAATTTTCGGATACTCTGACTACAACATCGTCAGAAACCATGTTTACCGCTCTTTCCGCTTCGAGAATAATATATGAAAGCTCATTTACTGCAGATGACCCGTCCTCATTCACGCCGCCTATTGTAAATGAAGCTCCGGAGTTATTGCCGGCAAATCCGTGACTTCTTTGCTCTGAATAAACCACACATGCGCTGTTGCAAAGTGCAAGAAGCTCACCCATATACTCAAATGCCTCCTGGTCGCTCATGCCGTCTGCTTTTGATTTTTTGTAATACGGATAAAGGTACTGATCTATTCTAAGAAATCCGTTTCCTGTGCCCCAGTTTTCAAGAAGAACACCCATATATGCAAACCAAAGTGACTGCACAGCCTCTCTGAAATCAGTCGCAGGAAGACGTGGAACTTTTCTGCATATTACAGCAATATCCATGAGTTCTTTTTTACGATTCATGTCTTTTTCCGTAACTGCAAGCCTCTGTGCTTCTGCAGCATATCTGCTTGCCAGAGTAATAAGTCCGTCAAGAGAATACATCATTCCTTCAAGCTCTGCTTTTTCTGCCGGAGTTGTATTTTTCTTAAGTCTCTCGTTTATTTTATCAATGAGTCCTTCTGCTCCGAGAGAAAGCATTACTCCGTAGTCCGGAGAAGAATGTCCCGGGAACTGATTGTTACCGCAGTATGCACCGCCGCCCATAATAAGATCGTCATAATTTTTAGCTGCAGGCGGGCAGATTTTATGCCACATCTCTCTTAATGATTTATCTTTCCAGTACTTAACCACATCCTGAAGAGTAGCCTTATCCTCTGCCGTCAGAGGCTGAAACGGGTCGGTTTCTCTCGTAGACAAAAGATCAAGTTCGTTTAATATCCAGTCGCACTGAAGCTCCGGACTTATAGAGCCGCCTCTCATTTTTGAAGTAGGATGTCCTACAATAAGCTCGTCACGATATATTTTGGCCGTCATATTTTCCATAACATGCGCAAGAGCTTTACCTCTTCTTATTGCAGCAGGCTCTCCTTCTGTATTCTTAAAAGACTCTGTTATAAATCTTGCTCTCTCTGTGCAAATTTCGGGCTGAATAAGCATTCCTTTGCACAGGTCTTTGATTCTTGTATCGTCGTATTTCATAAAAACTCCTCCATAGATTCTTCGCTTCGCTCAGAATGACATTTAATACTTGTATAACACTTAGGCTTCCAATGGCATCCTGCTTTGAATGACATTATTATACTTTAATTAGTTTTGCAATTATATTGTACTTAATATTGTATGTCTATTGTATCACGATGCGGGCAATAATTGTATGACAATTTGTCCCATTCTTCATTATTATATATCTTATTGTTTCATAAGCATTTACTTATAATGCTACACAAATGCCCGCAAGAACAGCCGACACTATAAAACACGCGGCTATTTGTATCATATGGGATTTTTT
Source organism: Eubacterium sp. (assembly GCA_024698965.1). Lineage (GTDB taxonomy): Bacteria > Bacillota > Clostridia > Lachnospirales > Lachnospiraceae > RUG14243. The sequence continues at coordinate 3,486 of JAILQM010000014.1, forward strand.
GTTAAATCCAAACTGATGCGGACCAACCAGATCTTTTGTCTCAGGAAAATAATGAGGATAAAAGTTAGAATGGCATAGCAAAAAATAATCAAAGAAAACAATATCGAATATTTTAAGAAGAATAAACATTATAAGAAATCTAAGATAAAAATCCCCAAATCCGTATCCGCTCTTTATCCCGCTGTGCGCCCCCAATTCAAGCGCTCCTATCATCAAAATAAGCGAGAAAACCATAATCCCCCATCCTATAAGGCGCGCTCCCGGAAAACGTTCTTCGCGGTGCAATATCGCCTCC
>JAILQM010000062.1 GCA_024698965.1 Eubacterium sp.
TATTTCAAAACCTATTGACAGCAGTATTTTGGACAATTTGATATTTAAACTTTTACCGTCCGAAAAGGTTAGAGCTTATGAATAATAAAATTATGGTTTCCTTGGAGAAACATGACAGGGAAGTGTTTTTTTACAGAATCAGTCTTTCTGTTGTATTTGCCTTCCTGGTAAATTGCATATTGATCGAAATCGGAACCGAAGTGCCTGTTAATATAGGAGATGCCTATTTTTCGGTGTTTCATATTATAGCTATTTTGGTTGTGAGCTTTTACGGCTATTTTCCTGCAATGGTTTATATATTAATGATGCTTATTTATGCGGTGGCAAATGATTTTAACCAGGCTTACGATGTGTTCCAGCTTTTGCTTGCGGCTGCAGTAAGCTATGCCGGCGTTAAAAGAAGGGTTTACTCTTCGGTGATAAAATCATTTCTTATGGCCGTTGTCTTAGCTTTTGTGCTTGGTAATGTATGGGATCTTCTGCTTGTTTTATGCGGAGATTTATATGTACAGGGCATTGGAATCTATTATGTTGTTATTTCGTTTGCACATGTATTTCCGGAGTGCATTTTCTGTGTAATCCTTATTTATACATTCTTTAACTGTGTGTCCGATGAGGTAAAAATAAGGACGATGACAGGATTCTTATATACAAAAAAATATGAAAGAATGTATGCCGCTGGCGACAGGGATAAGCCTTTTAAGCTTGGAAGAAAAATAGTTATTGCCCTGGTTATTTTAACAAGTGCGATAGTTGTTTTTACGATTGTCTTTTTAAGACCGAGCGAAATATACAGTGGAAACAGCGAATACGGATTTTTTGCCAATGAAGAATATCTTAAGATAGTTGAAAGTGAGTACAGATCAGCATATGGATATGCGGGCGATAATCATCTCGGAGTTATTTACTTCTTTTTCTGTGTAAAGAGAATGCTTATGCTTTGCTCTTTTACTATCCCTATTATTGCCATATCAAACTATATGATAAGTATTCTTACGCTTGAACCTGTTAAGAAGCTTTCAAGATATATTGATGTATATTCGCATGCAACAGAAGAGCAAAGGTATGAGCTTAGGTATGAGCATAAAGATGAGCTTCCTTCAATAAAGGATGAGGTTTATTATCTTTATGCGTCGCTTTATCATCTTACAGAGGTTGTAGACAGATACGGAAGACAGCTTAAAAAAGATAAAAGATTAAAAGAAGAGCTAAGGACAACCCAGGCTCTCAACAAGGCAAGAACGGGCTTTTTGAGCCGAATGTCTCATGAAATAAGAACGCCCATAAATACCATTTTGGGCATGAATGAGATGATAATCAGGGAAACCGGAGACGACAAGATTAAAGAATACGCCGTTGATATACAAAATGCAGGAAAGACTCTGGTTAGTTTAATTAATGATGTTCTTGATTTTTCTAAGATAGAAATGGGCACAATGGAGCTTTCTCCGGTGCAGTATGATATAGGAATATGTATAGCCGATCTTATCAATATGATTTCTGCAAGAGCAAAAAGCAAGAATCTTGAGATTTTGACTGATATTAATTATGACATACCGAGTCTTCTTTTCGGTGATGAGATAAGAATAAAGCAGTGCTGTCTAAATATTTTAAACAATGCCGTAAAATATACGGAAGAAGGCTTTGTAAAGTTTACTGTGGACTATGAAAAGATAGATGAAAATTTCATTGAGGTTTATGTTGCAATCAGTGATTCGGGTATTGGAATAAAGGAAGAAGAGCTTTCCAAGCTCTATAAGCCTTTTGAAAGAATTGATGAGGTTAACAACAGAAATGTTGAAGGAACCGGACTTGGAATGAGTATTGTAAAAAGTATTCTTTCTTTAATGGATTCTCATGTTGATGTAGAAAGCGTTTACGGGCAGGGTTCCACATTCTCGTTTAAGATTAAACAGGAGGTTGTAAGCTGGAACAGGAGACTGAGCCATGAAAATATAAGAAGCACGGGAAATAAGGAAAGATATGTTTCAAGTTTCCATGCGCCGGATGCGGCTATTTTAATTGTTGATGATACCGTAATGAATATAGAGGTTATAAAGGGGCTCATCTCAGATACGCAGATAAAAATCTATACTGCGGAAAGCGGTATGGAGGCTTTGAGCATTATGACTCAGCATAAGTTTGATATTATATTTATGGATCACCGTATGCCGGGTATGGACGGAATAGAGACCTTAAATGCCAGTACTGTTATGCAGGGCAACCTTAATAAAGAAACGCCTTTCGTTGCTCTTACAGCCAATGTAGTATCGGGAGCGAGAGAGATGTTCTTGCAGAACGGATTTGTGGAATACATGTCAAAGCCTGTAGATTCTATTAAACTTGAGCAGACTATAATAAATCTTTTGCCTGAGGATAAGGTTATTTACAGAGGTGAACCGGGATTTGAGGAAGTATTCTATGAAGAAGACTATGAAGAAGTAAACCAGGATGTTTTAAACCTTTTATACAGCATAGATCCGAGGTTTATTAATGTAACTGAAGCCGTAAAAAACTGTGGCAGCGAAGATATGCTTGTTACGGTAATGAAGGATTTTGGTGCGACAATTGATTCGAAGGCCGACATTATAGAGGCGGCATGGAAGGAAAAGGATATAGAAAATTATACTATTCACGTTCATGCCTTAAAGAGTTCTGCGAGACTTATAGGAGCCCTTGAACTTTCGGAGAGGGCTGCCCATCTTGAGGCCTGCGGAAACAACAGCGATATTAGGGAGATTATGGTTAAAACTCATGAACTCCTTGTAATATACAGAGCATATAAGAGTGTGCTTAAAGACGTAATGCTGTTTGGAACAGTTTCGGAAGAAAATCTCGAAGAGATTCCGGAAGAAGATTTTATTGCAGCTCTCTCAGATTTAAGCCAGGCAATAGAAGCATATGATTTTGATACTGCAGACAGTATGATTGAGATGTTTGGCGGATTTAAAATTCCCGACAAATTCTCGGAAGAATATGATAAACTCTTATTGTCGATAAAAGATGTTGACAGAGATAGAAGTTTGGATATAATTAAGAAGATATTGTCTGTATAATAAAGAGGAAAAGAAATGGGTAGAAGATTACTCCTTGTCGGAGACACAAAAAGCTTTATGGTAAAAGCTATAGTAAACAGCCTGAAATCCTCCGGATATGACGTAGTTACTTGCGGACCGCACAGATCGAATATCGAGGCGGTTATGGACAGACCTAAAATAGTATTGTTTTATTTGGATGATGTACCTTCGATTGAAGACGGACTGATTTACTTTAAAGAAAATACAACTAATGATGATACGGTGCTTTTGCTTATCGGAGCCGAAATGGATTTGCAGGAAGCGTATTTTCGCATACCTAAAAACAGAATTACGGCGACGGTAATAAGACCTGTTAATATAAAGGTTTTATCAAAACAGCTTGAGAGAATATTTGCTGAAAAAAGCAGCAGACCGCAAAAAGATAAAAAAGAGATTCTTGTCGTGGACGATGACGGAACAATGCTTCGAACCATCAAAACCTGGCTCTCGAAGAAATATGATGTTTATATGTGTAATTCGGGTCCGGCGGCAATTAAATTTTTGGATGATAAGATAGTGGATCTTATTCTTCTTGATTTTGAGATGCCGGGAATGAACGGACCTCAGGTGCTTGAAGTCTTAAGAACAGATCCCGATACAAACGGAATTCCTGTAATGTTTCTTACCGCAAAGAGCGATAAGGATTCGGTAATGACAGGTATTTCTCTACATCCGGAAAACTATTTGCTCAAGACAATGAATCCCGAGGATTTAATAAAAACCGTAGATGATTTTTTTGAAAATTAAAATAAGCCCTCAATGCCTAAGATGTGGCATTGAGGGCTTTGGTTTTTGTATTATCTTTTTACGTTAAACGCATTAAAGCCTGCGTATACTGCATTTTCTCCAAGCTGTTCTTCGATTCTTAAAAGCTGGTTGTATTTGGCGACACGCTCACTTCTTGAAGGAGCACCTGTCTTAATCTGACCTGCATTAAGAGCGACAGAAAGATCGGCGATTGTAGTATCTTCGGTTTCACCCGAGCGGTGAGAGACAACAGCTGTATAACCGGCCTTTTTAGCCATTTTAATGGCATCAAGTGTCTCGGATACACTACCGATCTGGTTGAGCTTGATGAGGATTGAATTACCTGCTCCGCATTCAATACCCTTAGAGAGACGTTCCGTATTTGTAACAAAAAGATCGTCACCTACGAGCTGAACCTTATTGCCAAGCTTTTCTGTCATATATTTCCATCCTTCCCAGTCTTCTTCGTCAAGACCGTCTTCGATGGAGATGATAGGGTATTTTTCTACGAGAGAAGCCCAGTGGTCAACAAGCTGCTCGGAAGTATAAACCTTTCCGCATTTAGGAAGCTTGTATTCGCCCTTCTTTGAGCCCTTCCATTCTGAAGATGCCGCATCCATAGCAAGAACAAAATCTTTGCCCGGCTCATAGCCTGCATCTTTAATAGCTTGAATAATAAAATCGATTGCTTCTTCGTCACTTGAAAGGTCAGGAGCGAAACCGCCTTCGTCACCTACTGCTGTAGCAAGACCTTTGCTCTTAAGAAGAGACTGAAGAGCATGGAATACTTCTGTACACCAACGAAGCGCTTCTTTGAATGTAGGTGCGCCTGCAGGCATAATCATAAATTCCTGAGTATCAACCGTATTTGCTGCATGAGCTCCGCCGTTTAAGATATTCATCATTGGGCATGGAAGAGTAGTTCCTCCGATACCGCCTAAGAACTTGTAAAGCGGAAGATCGTATGATGCGGCTGCAGCTTTTGCGCAAGCAATAGAAACAGCGAGGATGGCATTGGCGCCTAGTTTTGATTTGTCCTTTGTGCCGTCTGCCTTAATCATTGCTGCATCGACAGCATAGATGTCCGATGCGTCCATTCCTTTAAGAACATCGTTGATTGTTGTGTTGATATTGTTAACAGCTTTGGTTACACCTTTTCCGCCGAATCTCTTTTTATCACCGTCGCGAAGCTCAAGGGCCTCAAACTCACCTGTAGATGCGCCGCTCGGAGATGTACCTCTGCCGATTGTGCCGTCTACAAGATAAACCTCTGCTTCAACTGTAGGATTTCCGCGGGAGTCAATGATTTCGCGGCCGATAACTTTTTCGATTTCCAAGTAATTTACCATAGAAAATACCTCTTTCCTTTTTAATTTCAATCCATAAAACCTGTATGGACACACATATAAAGTATAACCTTATTGTTTCGGAATTTCAACATTTGCCTGAGGGAAGACTACCTTAAATATTGTGCCTTCTTCAGGGCTGCTTTCCGCAGTGATTTCACCGCCCATCATCTGAACCATTCTCTGTACAATTGAAAGGCCGAGACCGTGACTGTTAGGGTTGGTTCTGGACTTATCCGCACGGTAGAATCTCTCGAATATATGAGGAAGATCCTCCGGAGATATTATTGTCGTATGATTTTGTACCGTAAGGATGGCCTTTCTCTTTTGAGCTGTGAGAGTAAGGTCGATCCGGCCGTTTTTAGGTTCATACTTAAGTGCATTTTCCAAAAGGCTTGTCGTAACTCTGAGCAGGTAGTCGGAGTTACCGTTTATATAAATGTTTTCTTCTATATTAATGTTAAAGTCTATATTATGCTCATAGCAAAGAGATTCAACCTGAAGCGTGGATTTGTCGGCAAGGGAAGAGAAGTTTACAGTCTCGCCCTTTTGAAGTGAGCTTATGGTATCAAGTTCTGATAAATCCATCATTTCATTTACCATCTTAAGCATATTATGAGCTGCGGTATCCGTGCTTTCGAGCCATTTTTCCTGATTGTCGGTACCGGATTTTAATATACTGTTGTTTGTAAGAATAATAGTCAGCGGCGTTTTAAGATCATGAGACAAATCCGTTACAAACTGCTTTTGCATATCGAGAGAATGCTGGAGCGGTTTAACGGCGTATCTCGAAATCAGAAAACTGATGAGATAGAATAAAAACATCAAAAACATGAACAAAATAACAAGCTGTATGATGAGGTAATGAAGACGCTCTTTCATATAGCTGGAATTGGTGAGTTCTATTTTGGTGGAAGAAGATGAGTCCGAAGAGCGGTAATAATACATATTATACTCTTTTAAAAGACCTGTTGCGTCCTCGCGGTCAAGCACGGATCTTACTACTTCTTCTAAATATTCATCGTTTGAATCCGTGTCGGCTTCGGAATCCACCGAAGCACTTTCGGTAGCTGAAGAAGGGATTATTATTACTATATCTTCATAATCGGAATATACTGCAGAGATTACTTCATCTTCGATATTAGGGGTAGCATCGCCTGAAGCCGTGGCATCGCCGGATGCTGTGGTTTTTGTGGCGTCTCCTGAGGCGGTGGTTGTCATAGATGATGTTGTGTCTGAATTTATAATATCGGTAGAGGTATCGTCTGATGAAGCGGAAGATGTATCAGTAGATGCAGAAATCTCTTTTCTGTATACATAGTAGGTATCATTATCCTCTGTATCCTCTGAGGTTTCGTCGGTTTCGGTATCAGTGGAGGTTTCTTCTGATTCGTCATCTGAAGATACAGTGTAGCCGTAGGTTGAAGCGGCGATTTCCGCTTCGGACGGAAGATAATCCGAATCCAAAGACTGATGATTGGCGATGAGTTTCATCTGGCTGAGCATAGAATTATAGTAGTCGTTATATACATATAAACCGACTACTACCAAAGCGATGGCTACAACTATGGCCACAAGACTCATATTAAGCAGAATAAACTTCCTTTGATATTCTTTCATGTTATTCCTCTTTTGTTTCCAAACGATAGCCGATTTTTTGTATTGTTTTAATCGTTACCTTGGAATCTAAATATCTGAATTTTTTTCTGAGGAATGAAACATAGGCTTCAACATTGTTGTCAGTGGCTTCGGAGTCATATCCCCACACATCAGTGATAAGATTTTCTTTTGTTATTGTTATACCGTGATTTTTAAAGAATATTTTACAAACCTCGAATTCCTTCTTGGATAACTGAACATTATCGTTTTTTCCGTACAAAATAGCGGAAGAGAGGTCTAATTTCAGGTCTCCGAAGGTGAGTTCATTTAAAACAAGGTCACCGGTTCTTCGTGTCAGCGCATCCACACGCGCCAGAAGCTCTTCGGTATCGAAAGGCTTGGTCATATAATCGTCTGCACCGGTTTTAAGACCTGTTACCTTGTCAGCAACAGTGGCCTTTGCTGTAAGCATTAGGATGGGCATTTGCATTCCGCGGTGGCGTACTGCACGTACCACCTCGAATCCGTCCATCTTAGGTAACATAACATCTACGATCAGCAGGTCATATGAAAAATCATCCACATAATCCAGTGCTGTTTCTCCATCATAGACTGCATCCGACCTATGTCCGGCTTCCTCAAGAATTTTTACGAGAGCATCTGAAAGAGATACTTCATCCTCGATGACCAGTATTTTCAATTAACTCACCTCCGATAATTTCTACCGTAACTTCATTATACATAATTTTCTGAAATCTCTCTTAAAGTGATTTCAAATTATAATAATACTACCATATAAATTCACTTGTGAAAATGGGGTATTTGAGTTATGATAAAGCAGTTGAAAAATGTTTTTTTTAAAAATCATTTAAAAGGAAGAAGTTAAGAAGATGAAAATTGTTATTGTCGGCTGCGGAAAAGTAGGATACACCGTTGCCGGACAGCTTGCAAAAGAAAAACACAATGTAACCGTTATAGATTTAAACAGAAAGAATATTGACAGGGTTACAAATGAATTCGATGTTTACGGAGTAATAGGAAACGGAGTAAGCAGCGCTGTACTTGAAGAAGCAGATATATCTTCGGCGGAGCTTTTTTTGGCTCTTACGGGAAATGACGAGCTTAACCTTGTATGCTGCCTGGTTGCGAGAAAAGCCGGAGGCTGCAAAACTATCGCACGTATTCATAATCCTATATATGCCGAAGAATTAAATGTACTTAAAAACGAACTCGGACTTGCAATGATTGTAAATTCCGAGCTTATGGCAGCGACGGAAATAGCCAGAATTCTTCGTTCACCGTCTGCCAAAAAAATCGAGACTTTTGCCAAAGGAAGAGTTGAAATACTTAAATACAGACTTCCTGAAAACTCAGATTTATGCAATATCCAAATTAAAAATATAACAAGTAAGCTTAAAATAGAAATGCTTATTGCCGCGGTTGAAAGAGGCGAAGAGGTTATTATTCCGAACGGTGATTTTGAACTTGAGGCGGGAGACGTTATTTCCGTTGTTACTGTTTCAAAAAAAGCAAATCAGATGCTCAAAAAAGCCGGACTTACCAACAGCAGAATTTCAAACGTTATGATAATCGGCGGAGGCGGAATAAGCTTTTATCTGACCAAGATGCTTATGTCTATGGGTATAAGAACTACAATAGTTGAAAAGAACTATGATAAATGCGAAAGCTTAAGCGAGACTCTTGACGGAGCTATGATAATTCACGGCGATGCGATAAGCGAAGGCGTGCTTTTTGAAGAAGGCGTTAAAGATACGGATGCTTTCATTGCGCTTACAAATATTGATGAGACCAATATTTTGCTCAGCCTTTTTGCCAAAAAGAATTCGAACGCAAAGCTTATTACAAAGGTGCACACACTTTCTTACGATGATGTTATAGATAACATGGACCTTGATACGATAATCTGTCCTAAAAACATTGTCGGAGAAAATATCATAAGATATGCCAGAGCCCTTGAGAATTCAAAGGGATCGAATGTCGAGACTCTTTATAATATTATAGAGGGAAAGGCCGAGGCTCTTGAATTTATTATCAAAAAGGATTCTGCGGTAATCGGAAAATCGCTGATGGAACTTCAGCTTAAAGACGGAATTATCATTGCCTGCATTTCACATGGCAGAGTTATTGAAATACCGAACGGAAAAAGCGTTATCCGCGAGGGAGACAGCGTGGTTGTGGTAACTACGAGAAAGGGGCTTAACGATATCACTGATATCTTAGCTTAAAGAACGAAGATGAATATTAAGGCTATTGCTCATATTTTGGGCATTGTTCTAAGATTTGAAGGATTGTTTATGCTTATTCCTTTGGCAGTTTCGGCATATTATGCGGACGGCCTTTGGAGAAGCTTTGCAATACCTATTTTCATATGTATTTTAGCGGGATTTATTCTTGGATTTTATGCGGAAAAAGAATCCGTATTTTATGCAAAAGAAGGATTTATCATTGTTGCGGTAAGCTGGATAATTTTATCGGCAATGGGAGCTTTGCCTTTTTGGATGAGCGGCTATATTCACTCTTATGTGGATGCTCTTTTTGAGACTATTTCCGGTTTTACAACGACGGGAGCCTCAATACTTAATAATGTTCAGGCTCTTCCGAGAAGTCTTCTTTTCTGGCGAAGCATTACGCACTGGATAGGCGGAATGGGAGTGCTTGTGTTTATTATGGCAGTGCTTCCTATGACCGGTGGATACAACATGCATCTTATGAGGGCGGAAAGTCCGGGACCTAATGTCGGAAAGCTTGTGCCGAAAGCAAGAGAGACTGCGATAATACTTTATGCGATTTACGTTGTTATAACTCTTTTTGAGTTTTTGTTTTTATATATCGGAGGAATGCCGCTTTTTGATGCTGTTACAACATCTTTTGCAACAGCCGGTACCGGAGGCTTCGGAATTTTGAATGATTCGATGGCATCCTACAGCGGCTTTTTGCAGAATACAGTTGCGGTATTTATGGTTATTTTCGGTGTTAATTTTAATATTTATTATCTGATAATAACCCATAAAACAGCGGCGGTTTTAAAGTCGGAGGAGGTTAAGGCGTATATCCTTATCATATTTACCTCGACAATGGCGATTGCGGCAAATATTTACACTTTATACGGAAACATAAAGGATGCTTTGCAGTATTCTTTTTTCCAGGTTGCATCAATTATTACGACGACCGGATTTTCTACGGCGGACTTTAACAAATGGCCGGTATTTTCGCAGACAATACTTGTCATTCTTATGTTTATAGGTGCTTGTGCGTCAAGTACAGGTGGCGGTATTAAGGTGGCAAGAATACTTATATATTTGAAACTCATCAAAAAAGAGCTTCGCTCATTTGTCCATCCTAACAGTGTAAGGGCAATTAAGCTTGACGGCAGAAGCGTTTCAAAAGAAACCAGTGCCGCAACAGGAGCCTTTTTGATGCTTTATGCTTTTGTATTTTTTGTTTCGGTACTTGTGATTAGTCTTGACAACTTTGATTTCACGACTAACTTTACCGCAGTTGCCGCAACAATTAATAATATAGGTCCGGGACTTTGTGAGGTTGGACCGGCAAGTAACTTTTCCGGATTTTCCGATTTGAGCAAATTTGTGCTTATGTTTGATATGCTTGCGGGACGACTCGAACTTTTCCCACTTTTGGTGCTTTTTGCGCCGCGCAGCTGGAAAAGATGATATTATATCATCTGTTAATAATTATTTATTTCGGAGGTCAATATGGAAATAAGAAACATTGCAGAAGAGTTAAGTAAGAACGCTTATCCGGGCAGGGGTATTGTCATCGGCAGAACACCTGACGCAAGCAAAGCCGTTTGCGCATATTTTATTATGGGTAGAAGTGAAAACAGCAGAAACAGAATCTTCGTAGAGGAAAATGACGGAATCAGAACACAGGCTTTTGATGAGTCTAAACTTGAAGATCCGAGTCTTATTATTTATGCTCCTGTACGTGTACTTGGTAACAAAACCATTGTGACCAACGGAGATCAGACTGATACAATCTATGAGCTTATGGACAAACAGCAGACTTTTGAGCAGTCTCTTCGCACAAGAAAGTTTGAGCCGGACGGACCAAATTTTACACCGAGAATTTCGGGAATTATGCATATTGAAGACGGCGATTATAATTTTGCAATGTCAATTCTTAAAAGCGATGACGGAAGGGAAGAGGGAGTAAACAGATTTATGTATGCTTACTCAAATCCTTGTGCGGGCGTCGGAAGATTCATCCATACCTATATGCACGACGGAAATCCTTTGCCAAGCTTTGAGGGAGAGCCTGAAAAGGTAAATGTACTTGACGATATTGATGAGTATACAGATCTTTTATGGAAGAATTTAAACGAAGATAACAAGGTGTCTCTTTTTGTAAGATACATTGATATCAAAACAGGAAAATACGAGTCACGCATTGTAAACAAGAATAAATAAAGTGAGGTAAGATAATGAAAGAAATGGAACTTAAATACGGATGCAACCCTAATCAGAAGCCGTCCAAAATCTTTATGGAGGACGGAAGTGAGCTTCCGGTACAGGTGCTTTGCGGTAAACCGGGATATATCAATTTTCTTGATGCATTCAACGGATGGCAGCTTGTAAAAGAATTAAAGGCGGCAACAGGACTTCCTGCCGCAACATCATTTAAGCATGTTTCACCGGCCGGTGCAGCTGTAGGACTTCCGCTTTCGGATACACTTGCAAAGATTTACTGGGTTGATGATTTGGGAGAGCTTTCTCCGCTTGCCTGCGCTTATGCAAGAGCCAGAGGTGCGGACAGAATGTCTTCATTCGGCGACTTTATTTCACTTTCGGATGTTTGTGATGTAAGTACGGCAAAGATAATTAAAAGAGAGGTTTCAGACGGTGTTATCGCTCCGGGTTATGAGCCTGAAGCTCTTGAAATTTTAAAATCAAAGAAGAACGGAAACTATAATATTATTCAGATAGATGAGTCATATGTTCCTATGCCTCAGGAGAAAAAGCAGGTTTACGGCATTACTTTTGAGCAGGGAAGAAATGAGCTTAAGATAGATAACGCGATTTTGGAAAATGTTGTTACAAAGAACAAAGACATTCCGGATTCGGCTAAAATCGATCTTGTAATTTCGCTTATTACTCTTAAGTATACACAGTCAAATTCGGTTTGCTTCGCTTACGGAGGACAGGCTATAGGTATCGGTGCCGGACAGCAGTCTAGAGTACACTGCACACGTCTTGCCGGATCTAAGGCCGACAACTGGATGCTTCGTCAGTGCCCTAAGGTTTTAAACCTTGAGTTTGTTGACGGACTCGGAAGAGCAAACAGAGACAATGCCATAGACAACTACATCGGTGATGATTATATGGATGTACTTGCAGACGGCAAGTGGGAGAAAATCTTTAAGGTTAAACCTGAAGTGTTTACAAAAGAAGAGAAGAGAGAATGGATTTCGAAATTCGACGGAATTTCTCTCGGATCCGATGCTTTCTTCCCGTTCAGCGACAATATTGACAGAGCTAAAAAGAGCGGTGTTAAATATGTTGCTCAGCCGGGCGGATCTGTAAGAGACGACATTGTTATTTCAGCTTGTGACGAGTACGGAATGGCTATGGCGTTTACAGGAATTAGATTATTCCATCATTAAAATAAAGTGGGAGGTTTTTGGGATGAATCCGGTATATGAAAAAGTTATTAAATGCTATGAATGCGTAAGAAAGATGACCGATTTCGAGCCTAAGATAGGTATTACTTTAGGCTCGGGACTCGGTGGATTTGCCGATAAAATAAAGTGCGTAAAAGAGGTAAGCTATAAAGATATTGAAGGCTTTCCGGTATCTACAGTACCGGGACACGCGGGAAAATTCGTCTTCGGATATTTGGACGAGGTGCCTGTTGTTGTAATGAGCGGAAGAGTGCATTATTATGAGGGATACGATATTACAGACGTTGTTCTTCCTATAAGGCTTATGAAGCTTTTCGGAGCAGAGGTGTTTTTTGTTACCAATGCGGCAGGCGGCGTAAACAGGGATTTTAATGTGGGCGATCTTATGATGATTACAAACCACATTTCATCATTTGTGCCTAATCCTCTTATCGGAGAAAACATCGAAGAGTTCGGCACGAGATTTCCGGATATGACAGATGTATATACTGCAAAATATCAGGAAATTATTAAAAAATGCGCAAATGACCTTGGCATTAATATTAAACAGGGCACATATTGCCAGACTACCGGACCGTCCTTTGAGACTCCTGCAGAGGTTGATATGTTCAGAATTCTCGGCGCTGATGCCGTGGGAATGAGTACTGTAACCGAAGCAATTACCGCCCGTCATATGGGTATGAAGATTGCGGGAATTTCTCTTATTACAAACAAGGCAGCCGGACTTAACGAAAAGCCACTTACACACGAGGAAGTAAAGGCGGCAGGAGACGAAGCTGCTCCGAAGTTTGAAAAGATTGTAAAGGCGGTTATCAAAGAGATATATCAGACATTGTAGGAGGGTATATGAATATTAGATTTTACAACGCCAGAATACTTACTATGGATGGCGGATATGACATTATAAAAGGTGAGCTTTGGGTAAGCGGAAACAAGATTATTTATATCGGAGACGGTACGGATACCGACAGAATATATGAGTCTCAGCCGGAAAACATCATTAAGTGGGACAGAGAAATAGATGCAAAAAATAATCTTTTGATGCCGGGATTTAAGGATGCTCATACTCATACGGCTATGACGTTTTTGCGCTCTTATGCTGACGATATGCCGCTTTCGGACTGGCTTAACACCCAGGTATTTCCTAAAGAGGCGCTGCTTACGCCGGAAGATATCTACATTCTTACCAAACACGGTATAATGGAATATTTGACCAGCGGAATTACCGCAGGTTTTGATATGTATATGCAGATGGATGCCGGTGCAAAGGCTGCTTCAGAGTGCGGATTTAGATATGTGCTTTGCGGAGCCATCAATGATTTCGGCGGCACTGTGGAAGACTGCGAAAGAGATTATAACAAGTTTAACAACATGAATGAACTCATCTCTTATGTATACGGTTTTCATGCGGAATATACAACAAAGATGGAAATAATGGAGGGGCTTGCCGCTCTCGGAAAAAAATACAAAGCTCCTATTTACATGCATAATTCGGAGACTAAATCAGAGGTGGAAGGCTGCATTGAAAGATGGGGAAAAACTCCTACAAAGCTTTTTAACGATTTGGGAATTTATGATTACGGCGGAGGCGGATTTCACTGCGTGTGGATGAGTGAAGAGGATATTGATATCTTTAAACAGAGAAAGCTTTACGCTGTTACAAATCCGGCTTCAAATACAAAACTTGCAAGCGGAATTGCGCCTATTCAGACCTATATGGACAAAGATATTAATCTTGCCATCGGTACAGACGGTGCTGCGTCAAACAACTGCCTTGATATGTTCAGGGAGATGTTCCTTATGACAGGTCTTGCAAAATTAAGAGAAATGGATGCATCTGCGGTTTCGGCGGAAAAGGTATTAAAGGCCGCTACTTCCGGAGGCGCTTTAAGTATGGGACTTTTTGATGCGGATGTTTTAAAAGAAGGAAAGCTTGCGGATATTATTATGATTGATATGCATCAGCCCAATATGCAGCCTGAGAACAATATTGTTAAAAATATTGTTTACAGCGGAAGCAAGCAGAATGTGAAGATGACTATGATAAACGGAAATATTCTTTATGAGGATATGAAGTTTAATATCGGCGTTGAGCCGGAAGATGTTTATAAACAGGCAAATGATATTATACAGAGGATGATCAGGGGTTAAAAATGGACCATAAAGAAATGATATTAATTGTTGACGACGAGGCAATGAATATTAAAATTGCCGAGCGTATGTTGGGGAACAATTATGACATTATGTCGGTTACATCGGGAAAGGAAGCACTTGATTTTTTGGACAATAAAATTCCGGATCTTGTTTTGCTCGATATAAATATGCCGGAATATGACGGCTTTTATGTACTCGGCGAAATCAGAAAGAGATTCGGAAATATGGAAATACCTGTGGTGTTTCTTACGGCTGATACAGATAAAGATACTGAAATCCGCGGCTTTAAAATGGGGGCTGCGGATTTTATCACGAAGCCTTTTATTCCGGAAATCCTTACCGAAAGAGTAAAAAGGACACTTGAATACTTTTCACTTAAGAAGAGACTTCAAAATGAAGTAAAAGAGCAGACTGCCAAGGTTGAAGAAGGATTAAAACTTCTTGAAAAAACCGAAAGGGATACTCTTACAGGCCTTCTTATGCGAAATGCCGGAGAAAGAACAATTGCCGAAGCCATGAGCAAATATCCGGGCGTATTAATGTTTTTTGATGTTGATAATTTAAAAAAGATTAATGACACTATCGGGCATAAGGCCGGAGATAAGGTGCTCAGACTAATGGGCTCTGTTTTGAATGATACGGTTGAAGAGTGCGGATCGCAGGGTTATGCCTGCAGACTCGGCGGTGATGAGTTCTTGGCTTTTGTGCAAAATGACGACCTTAATTTTGTTATAGAGCTTACCAACAGAGTCATAAATACATTTATGAGCGAGAAAGATAAGGATGTGGCTATTAAAGAAGCATCACTTTCTGCCGGACTTTGCGAGTCGACTACAGAAGACAGATTCGCAGATGTTTACAGCAAAGCGGATAAGGCTCTTTATCATGTAAAACAAAACGGAAAAGCCGGGTATTATTTGTATAAAGAAAGCTCACAGGAGAATGTCGGCGCAAGAGAGGCAGATTTCGGCAAGATTATAAATGCGGTTAAAAACAGCGGTTCTTACGACGGAGCCATGGATGTTGAGCTTAGAGAATTTTCAAAGATATTCGAATACCTTAAGAAGTTTTCGGCCAGATACAATCATGAGCTAAACATCATACTTCTTACTCTTGATAAGCCGGAAAACGAACTGATATACATAGACGAAATTGAAGAAGCGATGGAAGTTATGGACTATGCCATAAACAGCACAATAAGAAATGTCGATGTTTGTACGAGGTACAGCAGTCTGCAGTATCTGGTAGTTATGGTTGATGCCGGAGATGATAATATCGAACTTGTAATAGAAAGAATTCTTATGAAGTTTAAGGAAAAATACAAGGGAGATGACAGAATTCGTCCCGGTTACAATATTGAAAAAGTAAATGTTGGTAATTAGAGGTGATTAGGTGAAGATAGGTTTTTTTGACTCGGGAATCGGCGGACTTACTGTACTTCACGAGGCATACCATTTGCTTGAAGGGTCGGAGTATATATTTTACGGGGACACAGATCATGTACCTTACGGCCTTAAGACAAATGATGAGATAATGGGATATGCGGATGACATTCTTAAGTTTTTTGTTAATGAGAATGTCGATGCCGCCGTTATTGCTTGCAATACGGCGAGCGCGGTTGCGGCAAAGCGCTTAAGAGAAAAGTATTCTCTGCCGATAATAGCAATGGAGCCTGCGGTAAGGCCGGCGCTTAAGACCGATGAGAGAATACTGGTTTTGGCAACTCCCGTAACTCTTAGGGAAGAAAAACTTAAAAACCTTATAAAAAGAGAAGGCGGAGACGGAAGGACAGACCTTCTGCCTCTTCCCGATTTGGTTGGATTTGCCGAGAAAGAAGAGTTTGATTCCGAAAATGTAAGAGAATATCTTTCGGATAAATTTTCGGATTATGATGTCGATTTATACAGCGCCGTTGTTTTGGGATGTACTCACTTTAATTATTTTAAAGATGTTATCAGAGAGTATTTTTCCGATAAAACAGAACTTATAGACGGAGCCGTGGGGGCGGTTAAAAGGGCTGCGGATTTACTTGGGGCAAAAGTAAAGACCGAAGATGAAAAACTTGAAATAAAAGACATTAATTCTCTTTTTAAAACATATAAAACCACTTATTATTTTTCGGGGAAAAAGGTTGTGGATGATGCATCTCTCTCGCATATTATGAGACTTCACAACAGACTTGAAAAAATGCGAAATATTTCTTGAATTATGTTAAGCGTTATTATATACTGAAGAAGGATTGATAACAACATATAGGGGAATGCAATGTATAACACAACTAATAATGGAATAATTGTTGACTTGGAGCGTTCTAGAAAAGTTCTTCTTGACGCTTTGAGTACCGGAGAAATAGAAATGTTTCTCCAACCTAAGTTTTCACTTGATAGCAGGAGAGTAATTGGGGCGGAGGCGCTTACAAGATGGAGAAGGAAAGACGGAAGTTATGCTATGCCCAACGATTTTATACCTCTATTGGAAGCACATGGGAATATAGTGGATTTGGACTATTATATTTACATGCTTCTTCTTTCTGTCATAAAAAAATGGGAGAGTGAAGGCAGAAATCTTATACCTGTATCGGTAAATTTTTCAAGAGCACATTTGAAAGACGAAAATTTTGCCAAAATGGTTATTAAACTCAGTGATTATTATCGCGTAAGCAGAGACCTTATCGAAATCGAGATTACCGAAACTGTTATTCACGATGATAATGACAAGCTTATAAGTGATCTTTCCAAGCTTCAGAAAGCGGGATTTAAGATAAATATAGATGACTTCGGAACAGGCTATTCATCTCTTGATCTTCTTTTGGAAGCTCCTGTTGATGTAGTTAAAATCGACAAAAAGTTTTTGGAAGATATCGGATGTTCAAAAACAAAGAGAGATTATTTAAACGGAATAGCACATCTTGTAGACATTGCTCACAAGGATATTATCTTCGAAGGTGTGGAGACGGAAAATCAGGCAAAGGTAATACTTGAGCTCGGCTACAGTAAGGCTCAGGGATTCTTGTTTGAAAAGCCGATTAGCCTTAGAGAATTTGAATATAAATATCTTTCGGATTCGTATTTATATGAGATGAGAGATATGGCATAAAAAAGGGTTTTTTGGGGACTTTAATACGCATGTGTATTAAGGTTCCTTTCTTATTGAAAAAATATATAATTTGAGATATAATTGAAAAGTTAAAAATACCTTATGGAGGGACACGACAGTGGAAAAACTAGGTGTAAACCAACTTAGAAAAATGTATTTGGAGTTCTTTGAAAGCAAGGATCATCTTGCGATGAAGAGCTTTTCTCTGGTACCGCATAACGATAACAGTTTACTTCTTATAAATGCAGGTATGGCGCCTTTAAAGCCATATTTTACAGGGCAGGAAATCCCACCGAGAAGAAGGGTTACTACATGTCAGAAATGCGTTCGTACAGGTGATATAGAAAATGTAGGTAAGACGGCCAGACATCTTACATTCTTTGAAATGCTCGGAAACTTCTCTTTCGGAGATTATTTCAAGCATGAAGCAATTGCATGGAGCTGGGAGTTTTTGACAAAGGTTTTAGGACTTGAAGAAGACAGATTATATCCTTCTATTTACGGAGAGGATGAGGAAGCCTTTGAAATCTGGACAAAGGAAATCGGAGTACCGGCTGAAAAGATTACAAGATTTTACCGCGATCCTGAAACCGGAGAATGCGATAACTTCTGGGAGCACGGCGCAGGACCTTGCGGACCTTGCTCAGAGATTTATTATGACAGAGGCGAAAAATACGGCTGCGGCTCACCTGATTGTAAGGTAGGCTGTGACTGCGACCGCTTTATGGAAGTTTGGAACAACGTATTTACACAGTTCAACGGAGACGGACACGGCGGATACGAAGAACTCGAGAATAAAAACATCGATACCGGTATGGGACTTGAGCGTCTTGCAGTAGTAATGCAGGATGTTGATTCGGTATTTGATATCGATACAATGAAGGCTATAAGAGATAAGGTTTGCGAGCTTTCGGGCAAAACCTATCAGACAGAGGCTACAGATGATGTATCCATAAGACTTATTACTGATCATATCAGATCTTCAACCTTCCTTATTTCCGACGGTGTAATGCCATCTAATGAAGGAAGAGGATATGTTCTTCGCCGTATCATAAGAAGAGCTGCCCGTCACGGAAGAATGCTCGGAATTGAAGGAGTATTCCTCGGAAAGATAGCGCAGGTTGTTATTGACGAGTCTAAGGACGGATATCCTGAGCTTGAGGAAAAGAAAGACTTTATCTTAAAGGTTCTTACAGCCGAAGAAGAGAAGTTTGCTAAAACAATAGATCAGGGTCTCGCAATTCTTGAAGGAATGATGGATGAGATGAAATCGGAAGGCAAAAAAGAACTTTCCGGAGAAAACACCTTTAAGCTTTACGATACCTACGGATTCCCTGTAGATCTTACACTTGAAATCCTTGAAGAAAAAGGATTTACCTATGACGAAGACGGCTTTAACGCTGCTATGGAAGAGCAGAAAAACAAAGCCAGAAGTGCGAGAAAAGAAACAAACTACATGGGAGCGGATGCGACGGTTTACGAAGACATAGATCCTGCAATTACAACAGAGTTTATCGGCTATGATCGCCTTGAAGATACAGATGATATCGCTGTTCTTTGCGGAGAAAGCGAGATTACAGAGGCACTTTCCGACGGAGACAAGGGAAGCATTATAGTTAAAAAGACACCTTTCTATGCCACTATGGGTGGTCAGAAGGGAGATAAAGGTATTATTACCACTGATTCCGGAAAATTTGTTGTCGAAGATACAATTAAAGTTACCGGAAACCGTTACGCTCATATCGGATATGTTTGTGAGGGTATGATAAGAACAGGTCAGAAGGCTACTCTTTCTGTAGATAAGACCAATAGGAAAAAGACCTGTCGCAATCATTCGGCAACTCATCTTATGCAGAAGGCTTTGCGTGAGGTTCTCGGAAGCCATGTTGAGCAGGCCGGATCATATCAGGACGGTGAAAGAACAAGATTTGACTTCTCTCATTTTGAAGCCATGACAGCCGAAGAGCTTTCAAAGGTTGAAGAGATGGTTAACGAAAAGATTGCAGAAGGTCTTGATGTAAATACAGAGATTATGTCTGTGGACGAAGCAAAGAAAAAGGGTGCTATGGCTCTCTTCGGTGAAAAATACGGAGATGAGGTTCGCGTGGTATCCATGGGTGATTACTCTGTAGAGCTTTGCGGCGGTACACATGTAAAGAATACTTCAGACATAAATGCATTCAAGATTGTTTCCGAAAACGGTGTTGCGGCCGGCGTACGTCGTATCGAAGCACTTACAGGTGACAATGTACTTGAGTATTACAAGAATATAGAAAAAGAACTTGACGATGCTGCAAAAGCAGCTAAAACAACTCCTTCAAACCTTGCCGAAAAGATTGCGGCTATGCAGGCCGAGATTAAGGCATTAAATGCCGAAAACGAATCTCTTAAGTCTAAGGCAGCAAAGGATGCTTTGGGAGATGTAATGGATAAGGTTAAGGAAATCGGCGGTATTAAGCTTCTTGCAACTGCTGTTGAGGGAGTTGATATGAACGGTTTAAGAGACCTTGGCGATCAGCTTAAGGAAAAGATCGGTGAAGGTGTTATCTTCCTTGCATCAAATGCAGACGGAAAAGTTAACCTTGTTACAATGGCTACAGACGGAGCAATCAAAGCCGGAGCACATGCCGGAAATCTTATTAAAGAAGCGGCAAGCCTTGTAGGAGGTGGCGGCGGCGGTCGTCCGAATATGGCTCAGGCCGGAGGAAAGAATCCTGCAGGTATTAATGATGCACTTGCAAAGGCTGAAGAAATTGTAAAATCACAGGTAAAGGCATAAAAACTAAGGCGGCTTATTTATGAGCCGCCTTTATTTAACACAGGTGGAGTAGTATATGGAAAACGGAGTTTGGTATAAAGTTGATAATGTGGCGAAGGTATTCCTTGCGTCTTACAACAAAAGAGACACAAGGTCATTTAGACTGACTTGTACCTTAAAAGAAAAAGTCGATCCCGTAATTCTTCAGGAAGCTCTTCATATTACATCCATGGAGCGCCCACAGTATCAGGTGGAAATCCATAAAGGACTTTTCTGGCATTATATGGAGGTATCAGAAAAGGAGGCTGTTGTCAAAGAGGAATATCAAAGACCTTGTCCTTTATTATACGGTCAGGACTACAGGGGATGTCTGCATTACAGCGTTACCTACTGGAGAAACAGAATAAATCTTGAAATGTTCCATGCCTTAACCGACGGAACGGGCGGTTTGGAGTTTTTAAACATTATTATTCAAAATTATCTCAAGCTTAAATATCCGGAGAAGATGAAGGGTGTAACAATGTATTCCGGAGCTGCATATGACGATCTTGAAGAGAACAGCTTCAGCAAGTTCTACGGTAAAAACAGAGGAGATGCGGGGAAAAAGGCCGGAAAGTCTTATCAGATAAAAAGTATTAAGCTCCCATACGACCAGCAGCAGTTTTTTGAGGCTCATATGTCGGTAAAGGAAGTTCTTGCAAAAGCCAAAGGCTGCGGGGCTTCGATGACAGCATATCTCGGAGCTTTGCTTGCGCTTTCAATCTACGAGGAAATGCCGGCTCTTGTAAAACATAAAAAACCGGTTACGATTTCCATGCCGGTAAACCTCAGAAATTTTTATCCATCGGAAACCTCGAGAAACTTTTTTAATTCGATATATATAAGCCATGTATTTAACGGAGCGGAGACAATAGAAGAGCTTGCTCATGAGTTTGACAAACAGCTTAAAGAAGAAATAGCTCCCGAAACCGTTAAGGCGAGGATGGACAGCTTTGAAAAGCTTGAACATTTTCTTTTAATAAGAGTTGTTCCGCTTTTTATAAAGAATCCCGTTGTTAAATTCTTTTCCAAAAAGGAGCAGGCTTCGGTATCTGCCATTGTTTCAAATGTCGGAAAGATTTCGGTTCCCGATGAGGTTAAGCCTTATATAGAAAGTTATGCGGGATACTGCAGCACAGACAAGCTTTTTATTACCGTGGTAAGCTATGAAGACGACCTTGTTTTCGGTATTGCTTCGGTATACAGGAGTACAAGAGTGCTTAAGAATTTCATTCGTTCATTTACCGATAACGGAATAAAGGTTACGGTGAGTGCAACAGAAGTACTTAAATATTAGGAGAGTGCAGGAAATGAAAAATTGTCCGTATTGCAAAATAGATGTTGTTGGTAAAGCCAAGTCGTGTCCTTTGTGTCAGAGCCCGTTGCAGGGGTATGAGACGGATGAGTTTTGGCCGGATACTTCGGTAAAGAAAAAGAATTCAATTATATATAAGTGTGTGGTATTTTTAATGCTTACCACGATTTCGGTGCTTTTAATTGTGGATTTCCTTACGGTAAGATCGGACCACAATCACTTCAGCATACCTGTTAGCCTTTTTATTTTGGCTGTATTTTATCTGGTGAGCAGAATATTTATTAAGCATAAATCCATCCCCAAAACCCTGTTTTTTACAATGGCGGTTTATTCTATTGTAATGGTTTACGCCGGATGGTATTTCGGAATTATGACAATATCTGTGGACTTTGTGATTCCGATTATTGTCAGTGTTGTGCTTGTACTTAATTTTGTCGGATCTTTTATTGATAAAAGGTTTGCGGAAGTTGGAATGCTTTATATTCTTATGAACATAATTGTAGGGGTTGTGCCTTACATTGTCCTCTACATTAAGGACGGATATCCGCCGGTTGCATGGATTGTCTGCCTTATTATAAGCATTGTTACTTTTATAGGCCTAATCGTATTTAAGGGCAGAGTTGTTGTTACAGAGCTACAGAAGAGACTGCACATATAGAGGGTATTTATGAATTTATTTAATAAAAATGACAAAACGGATCCCATAATGAGAGCCGTTAAAGCTGTAAACTCCGTGGCAGAGGGTGAAAAATCTCTTTCGCCGGAGGATCTTGAAAGGCAGAGAAACGCTCAAGATCTTTTGGCAAAGCTTATAATTCCGCCAATCGGAATGACTCAGACAGAATTTAACATAGGTGATATGAATGCGGCCGTTTGCAAGCCGGATTTTGCTCATTACGAAAACAGGATAATCCTTTACTGTCACGGCGGAGGATATACCTGCGGTTCTTTAAAATATGCCGGGATTTTGGGCCAGAGACTCTCTTATTACTGCGGTCTTAAGACAATGTTTTTTGAGTACCGCCTTGCGCCTGAGCATCCTTATCCTGCAGCAATTCAGGATGCGGTAAGAGCTTGGGATTATCTTATGCTAAAAGGTTACGGCGCCAAAGACATTATTGTTGCCGGAGATTCTGCCGGAGGCAACATGGCTCTTAGTCTTTGTCTGTTTTTACGTGAGCAGGAAAGAATGCTGCCGGGAGGACTTGTTCTTATGAGCCCATGGACGGATATGACTGCTGAATCCGAAAGTTATAAAACCTATGAAGAGGTTGATCCGATTCTTACGGGTAATTATGTAAGAAGCGTAAGAGAGGCATATTGCGGAAAAGAAACTGATTACAGAGACGTTCATTTCAGTCCTCTTTTTGCTGACTTTAAGGGTTTTCCGCCTACTTATATTCAGGTCGGACAAAGCGAAATACTCCTTGATGATTCTCTTAAGCTTTGTGAAAAGATGAGAGAAGGCGGGGCTTCTGTAAAACTCGATGTTTACGAGAGTGGATGGCATGTATTCCAGCAGCTTCCTTTGCCAAGATCAAATGATGCCGTAAAAGATATATGCGAGTGGCTTAAAACTCTTATATAAGGCGACCTAAAAAAATATACTTTTTTTCGAAAAAAATATCATTGTAAAACCATGACGATTCTATATTATAAAAAATGCAGGGGCAGTTGGGGGCTTCCTGCATTTTACAATTTCTACGAAGGGGGTTTTTCAATGAAAAACAAAAAAATGTGGAAACGGATTGCAGCTTTAGGACTCACATGTGCTATGGCTTTATCAGGCATTCCGTTCGGGACTTCTGCGGTTTCGGCTGCGGATTACGATGAGGTAGTGGCTATTGTCCATACCAATGATGTACACGGTCATATTGATATTGAACCGTATGTTAAAGGCCTTGCCGATTCACTTAAGGATTCGGGGGATTATTCTCTTGTACTTACGGTTTCGGCCGGTGATGTTTACGGCGGTGGAGAAGCCGTTGCCGGATATTACAAAGGAGAACTTATCCCGGAGATTCAGGATAAGGTTTATGACATCCTTGTTCCGGGTAACAATGACTTCGGAACCGGCGGAGTAAACTGTGTATCTCATAACCTGCTTTTGACAGCACTTTATGAAAATACAAAAACTCTTTGTGCCAACACTGTTGCACTTGATGCGGGTATTGATGCGGCTTCATATGCCGAAAGCTATACATCAAAGGTAGGAAACAGTGATTTTGCATCCAGATACTCAAACGTTTCTCTTAATTCTGACGGAACCTTGGATTTTTCCGCGCTTGATCTTCCGAGTGTAGCGGCAGGAGAGAATCCTTATGAAGCTACAACAACTTATACAACTGATAACGGTACAAAGATCGGTTTATTCGGTGTTACCACAAACGGTGGAGCATTAGAGGTTCAAGTTGAGTGTACGGGATCTATTAACGGAGCTCAGACTTCAATCGATGCACTCGAAGACGAGGGAGCAACTGTTATCGTAGGTGTGGGACATACCGGATGGATGGGAGAAGGATCTGAAGAGACTTCTTCAAACGATACTAACTCATGGCAGCTTGCAAATTCCGTAACAGGTATGGATGCGTTTATAGACAGTCATACACATTCCATTATCAATGACGGCGCCGGATGCTATGTTGGGGATGAAGAAGTATTTGTAAACCAGGCTCAATGCTTCGGCGGCTGCATCGGTGTAATGTATCTTTACATCAAAGACGGTGAAGTTGTTGAAAAGAAGGGCGAGGTAATCACCGATATGTCGGGAATTACTCCGGATGCCGAAGTTTTATCTCTTGTTGAGGCAGATCTTGCACTTACGGAAGAAGAACTCGGTACAGCTCTTTCAAAGACATCATACTTCCTTAACGGCGAAAGACTTTCGTCTGAAAATAACGGAGGAAGTGTCAGAGGAAACGAGACCAACCTCGGAGACCTTATGACTGATATTTTAAGAAAAGTAGCTACAGAAGAGACAGGAGAGGATTATGCATTTATCATGTATCCGGGATTCTGGCTCAGAGCATCAATTGAGGCAGGTTATATAACAAAGCAGGATATAGTATCGGTATTTGCAAATCCTACAATGATTGGATTTAAGACTTATACTGCAGAAGATATTCTTGAAAATGTTGAAACCGGACTTACAAATGTGTATCCGGAAAAAGAGGGAACAACATTCTTCCAGGTATCGGGACTTACAATTACTTACGAAAACAATGAAGGCGTAGGAACACCTATCACAATTAAAGTTGGGGATACTTTAATCTACGATGCCGATAACGGCGGAATTGTGGTTGATGATGATTGGAGCGTAACAGGCCTTTATACATTTACAGGTGCAGAGATTGATTCTTATACGGGAGATTACAGCGAAGTGATCTTCAGAAGCGAAGATGCAATCCAGGATGCGGTATGCGAATATCTTTCAACTCATATTTCCGGCGAAGATTATTATGTTTATTCAAATGTAATTGCTCCGGACAGACGTATAACGGAAGTTAATACAGAATATGAGACAGCTACAATTGACAGTCCTACACTTAAGACAAATAAGATTTCCATTAAGACAACTTCAAAGACTGTTAAGTATTCAAAGGTTAAGAGCGCTAAGCAGAAATTCAGCCTCGGAATTACAACAAGAACAAATTACAGCGTAAAGAAGCTCTACGGCAGCAAGTATCTTACAGTTACAAAGAAGGGTGTTGTTACAGTAAAGAAGGGTACACCTAAGGGAACTTACAGAATTAAAGTTAAGATTGCCGCAGGCAAATCATCTTTATATAAGAACAAAATCATTACAAAGAAGATAACTGTTACGGTAAAATAATAAATAAAATTAAATTTACCATTGACTAATTGAGTATTTTTCGATATACTTACCAATAGTGCGAAAGAAACCTTACAGTCAAGCACAATTTGCAAGCTGGAGGGAGGTTAGGTGAGAAAATGTCAAACGTTATCGTAAAAGAAAACGAATCATTGGACAGTGCTCTTCGTCGTTTCAAGAGAAGTTGCGCTAAAGCTGGTATCCAGCAGGAGATTCGTAAAAGAGAACATTACGAAAAACCAAGCGTTAAGCGTAAGAAAAAATCTGAAGCTGCAAGAAAACGCAAGTATAACTAATCGTAATAATGTATATTTAAGGACTGCTGTTATACAGCAGTCCTTTTTAACTTTTTTAATAAAAAATACACGGAGAAATCAATGGGAAAGTATACTTTACTTAAAAAAGAAGGACGCGCCAAAAGAGGCCGGTTTGAAACCGTACACGGAGTTATAGAAACTCCCGTATTTATGAATGTCGGAACGGTTGCTGCCATAAAAGGAGCGGTTTCTACAGATGATTTAAAGACTATAGGAACTCAGGTACAGCTTTCAAACACTTATCATCTTCATGTAAGAACCGGAGATAAGCTTATACATGATTTTGGAGGTTTACATAAATTTATGGTTTGGGACAGGCCGATTCTTACGGATTCGGGCGGATTTCAGGTATTTTCTCTTGCCGGTCTTAGAAAGATAAAAGAAGAGGGAGTAACCTTTAATTCTCATATTGACGGCAGAAAAATATTTATGGGGCCGGAAGAAAGCATGCAGATTCAGTCAAATTTGGGCTCTACAATAGCCATGGCCTTTGATGAGTGTCCGCCTGCTCTTGCCGAAAGAAAATATGTGGAAGACTCTGTAAACAGGACTACAAGGTGGCTCGAAAGATGTAAAAAGGAAATGAAGAGACTTAATTCTTTGGAAGATACCGTTAATAAGAATCAGATGCTTTTCGGTATTAATCAGGGAGCTATTTTTCCCGACATAAGAATTGAGCATGCAAAAAGAATTTCCGAAATGGATCTTGACGGCTATGCCGTAGGAGGACTTGCGGTAGGTGAAAGCCACGAGGAGATGTATCATATTTTGGACGAGACCGTTCCTTATCTTCCGGAAGATAAGCCGACCTATCTTATGGGCGTCGGAACTCCTGCAAATATTTTGGAAGGCGTAGAAAGAGGAGTGGATTTCTTCGACTGTGTATATCCGAGCAGAAACGGAAGACACGGACATGTTTATACCAACCACGGAAAGCTTAATCTGTTTAACAAAAAATATGAGCTTGATGATAAACCGATTGAAGAAGGATGCAGTTGTCCGGCCTGCAGAACGTATTCAAGGGCATATATCAGACATCTTTTAAAAGCCAAGGAAATGCTCGGCATGAGGCTTTGCGTGCTTCATAACCTGTATTTTTACAACCATATGATGGAAGAAATAAGAGATGCCTTAGACGAAGGCAGATTTGCTTCATATAAGAAAGAAAAGCTCGAAGGAATGCAGGCGGGAGAATAAAAACACTTGCACACAGAGGATAATTCTTGTAAAATATTTATTCAGTAAGGAACCTATGAGGGTTTAATTTTAGGAGGAAATTTTTTATGACTATTTTAGCTACAGCAAGCAGCAGTGCTTATCTTATAATTTGGATTGTTATCATTGTTGCAATGATGTATTTTATGATGATTCGCCCACAGAAGAAGGAGCAGAGCAGAAAAGAGACTCTTATGAGCTCACTTGCAATCGGAGATACCGTTCTTACAACAAGCGGTTTTTACGGTACACTCATTGACATTCAGGATGATATGGTTATTGTTGAATTCGGTTCAAACAAGAACTGTCGTATTCCAATGCAGAAAGCTGCTATTGCAGATGTTGAAAAGCCTGAAAACGCTGTTTCATCAGATAAATAATTTGTTGATAGTTTTAAGCGCTCATACAATTGTATGGGCGCATTTTTTATGCTAAAATATGTAACGTGAGTGAAAGGAAGAAGGAATATTATGATTAGTAAGAGATTTTCTAAAGATGAGATTATAGCTCAGTTTCATGATGGTCAGACTATCATGACCGGAGGTTTTGCATATCACGGATGTCCTGAGCTTCTTTTGGACTGCGTACTTGAAAGCGGAGCAAAGCATTTGACAAATATTGCTCTTGATGTAAGTGCTTCAAAACTTATGCTTTCAGGATGCTTTGATAAGATGATAATAGCACATGCAGGCGCAGAGAAAGAAAACCTAGAAGCCGTCTCTTCAGGGAAATTCGAAGTAGAATACTGTCCTATGGGAACTCTCGCGGAGAGAATAAGGGCAGGCGGAGTCGGTATCGGCGGCATACTCGTAAAAGTCGGACTCGGCACCGTTGCAGAAAAAGGCAAGGAAAAAATAGAATTTAACGGCGAGACATATATTTTGGAGAGCGCCCTTACGGCAGACATTGCTCTCGTAAAGGCAACAAAGGCGGATTACTTCGGAAATCTTACCTATAACGGTACTAACCTTAATTCAAACCCGATTATTGCGCAGGCTGCGGAAAAGACCATTGTACAGGTTGATGAGATAGTTGGTCTCGGAGAAATGGCACCCGAAGAATGCACAACTCCGGGTATTTTCGTAGACATGATTTTGGATACAAGTTTATAGGAGGTTTTTGGAAAATGTCAAAGAGAGATGAAAACAGAAATTTTATAGCTAAAAAAATTGCCTCCTATTTTAAAGACGGAGACGTTGTAAATTTAGGTGTCGGCGTGCCTATGCTTGTTGCGAATTATTTAAGCAAAGATGTTGCCGTTCAGACCGAGAACGGAATTCTCGGATACGGAAAGGTAATAGGCGGAAACAATCCCGACAAGCCTTATTTTAATGCTGCCGGAAATACGGTAGAGCTTGTGCCGGGTGCGAGCTGCTTTGGTATGTGTACTTCATTTGGAATGATAAGAAGAGGCAGAATCAAATCCACAGTCCTCGGTTGCTTTGAGGTTTCACAGTACGGAGACCTTGCAAACTGGGCCCGTCCGGGTTCATATCCGGGAATGGGCGGAGCCATGGACCTTGTAAGCGGAATTGAAAACGTAATTGTTGCAACAGACCACTGCACAAAAGACGGAAGCCCTAAGATTCTTAAAGAGTGCACACTTCCTCTTACCGGAATCGGCGTTGTAAAGTCTATTGTCACAGAGCTTGCTGTATTTACTATTAATAAAGAAAAAGGTCTTTGCTTAAGAGAAAGACGAGACGGAGTAAGCATAGCGGAAATCAGAGAAAAAACGGGAGCTGAGTTTTATGTGGATCCCGAAATTAAGATTATGTAGGTGAAAAATGTCTTGGGAATTTGAATGGCTTTATGCCTTGCAAAATATACACAGTCCGATTCTTGATAAGATAATGGTTGCGATTTCCACCATAGGAAATGCCGGACTTTTTTGGATAGTATGCGCGCTTTTGCTTTTGATTTTCAAAAAAACAAGACCTGTAGGAGTGCAGGTGGTTATAGCAATGGCCGTGACCTTTATTATCGGAAATCTTGTTTTAAAGAATCTTATAATGAGAGACAGACCGTGCTGGATTGATACATCTGTAGCCCTTCTTGTAGATAGTCCTACGGATTATTCCTTCCCGTCCGGGCATTCCATGAACGGTTTTGCGGCTTCCGTAACCATGCTTTTAAATGACAGAAGATACGGCATACCTGCGGTAATTCTTGCCGCGCTTATAGCATTTTCAAGACTCTATATTTTCGTGCATTTTCCGACCGATGTTTTTGCCGGAATTTTAATAGGCACATTGGTTGCGGTTTTTGTTTATCTGTTATGGAAAAAGAGGTCAGATAAAATGCAGACCGAAAAATGTGATTGATATTTTAGGATGATTCTGTTATTATAGCAGTTGTGAATAAAATATATAAAGGCTATGATTGTGCACAGTAGTTTGTGTTTAATCCGTACCAGAGAAAGGGATCTTAGAGGCTGGAAGTCCCTGCGGCAATTATATACAGACGAATTTCACACAGGAGCTCTGTTTCTGAAGATGAGTAGGAAACGGCGTTTTATGCGCGTTATGCATACTAAAGAGCCCGATTATATCGGGAAAACGGGTGGTACCGCGGATTATATTCGTCCCTTTGCAAAATTGCAAAGGGACTTTTTTATTAACAAAGGAGAAAGATAAATGAAAGAAAAACTTGAGCAGATCAGAGCTGAGGTAATTAAGAAAATCGATACCTCTGAAAATCTTGACGCACTCAACGATATCAGAGTGTCAGTGCTTGGAAAAAAAGGCGAGCTTACAGCTATTTTAAAGGGTATGAAGGACGTGGCCCCGGAAGATCGTCCGAAGGTCGGCCAACTTGTTAACGAAACAAGAGAAGCCATAGAAAATGTTTTGGAAGAAAAGAAGGCTGCTTTTGAAAAGGCTAAAAGAGAAATGCAGCTTAAAGAAGAAGTTATTGATGTAACTCTTCCTGCCAAGAAAATTAAAATCGGACACGGACATCCAAACACTATTGCTTTAGAGGATGTTGAAAGAATCTTTATCGGAATGGGATATGAGGTTGTTGAAGGGCCTGAAATAGAGACTGATTACTATAACTTCGAAGCTCTTAACATTCCCGCAAATCATCCGGCCAAAGATGAGCAGGATACATTCTACATTACAAAAGACATTCTTTTAAGAACTCAGACTTCTCCTGTTCAGGCCAGAATCATGGAGCAGGGCAAACTTCCTATCAGAGTTATTGCTCCGGGAAGGGTTTTCCGTTCGGATGAGGTTGATGCAACACATTCTCCGTGCTTCCATCAGATAGAAGGTCTTGTTATTGATAAAGACGTTACAATGGCTGACTTAAAGGGAACTTTAGAGCAGTTTGCAAAGGAACTTTTCGGAGAAGACATTAAGACTAAATTCCGTCCTCATCACTTCCCGTTTACAGAGCCTTCTGCGGAAATGGATGTTTCCTGCTTTAAATGCGGCGGTAAGGGCTGCAGATTCTGTAAAAACGAAGGATGGATTGAAATCCTCGGATGCGGTATGGTTCATCCGCATGTGCTTGAGGTGTGTGGCATAGATCCTAACGAATATACCGGATTTGCTTTCGGTGTCGGACTTGAGAGAATCGCACTTCTTAAGTATGAGATTGACGATATGAGATTATTATATGAAAACGACGAAAGATTCCTTTCGCAGTTCTAGGAGGATTTTGAAATGAATACATCATTAAACTGGTTAAAAGCATATGTGCCGGACCTCGACGTAAGTCCGAGAGAATATATGGACGCTATGACTCTCAGCGGTACAAAGGTAGAGTTTTATACAAATCTTGACGAAGATCTCGACAAGATTGTAATCGGTCAGATTGAAAAAATAGAGAAACATCCTGATGCAGACAAACTTGTTATTTGTCAGGTAAATGTCGGAAGCGAAAAGGTGCAGATTGTAACAGGTGCTCCAAATGCCTTTGAAGGAGCAAAAGTACCTGTAGTTTTAGACGGAGGAAGAGTTGCCGGCGGACACGACGGAAGCAAGACTCCGGGCGGAATAAAGATTAAAAAAGGAAAGCTTAGAGGCGTTGAGTCCTTTGGCATGATGTGCTCAATCGAAGAGCTTGGCTCTACAAAGGATAATTATCCCGATGCACCTGAAGACGGACTCTATATTCTTCCGGAAGATGCTCCTGTGGGAGAGGATGCGGTAGAATATCTTGGGCTGCGCGACAGTGTTCATGAGTATGAAATAACATCTAACAGAGTAGACTGTTATTCTGTTATCGGTATTGCAAGAGAAGCCGCAGCAACATTCGGAAAAAAATTCGTTCCGCCTGTAATTAAAGAGACGGGTAACAGTGAAGATGTAAACGATTATGTAAAGGTAAGAGTTGAAGATGAAGACCTTTGCCCAAGATATATTGCCAGAGTTGTAAAGAATGTAAAAATCGGCCCTTCACCTGAGTGGATGCAGAGAAGACTTGCAAATGTCGGAATAAGACCTATCAACAATCTTGTAGATATTACAAACTATGTTATGGAAGAGTTCGGTCAGCCTATGCATGCCTATGATTATGATACAATCGGCGGCCATGAAATAATTGTAAGAAGAGCATCTGACGGAGAGAAGTTTACAACTCTTGACGGACAGGAGAGAAGCCTTGATAAAGACGTTCTTATGATTTGCGATAAGACCGGACCTATCGGAATTGCCGGTATCATGGGTGGCGAAAACTCCATGATTACAGATGATGTCAAGACTATGATGTTTGAGGCAGCCTGCTTTGACGGTACAAATATCAGACTTTCGTCAAAGAGAATCGGTATGAGAACAGATGCTTCAGGCAAGTTTGAAAAGGGACTTGATCCTAATACCGCAATGGAGGCTATTAACCGTGCCTGCCAGCTTGTTGAAGAGCTTGGCTGCGGTGAGGTTGTAGGAGGAGCGGTTGACGTTTATCCTAATCCTAAAGAAGGTAACAGAGTTTTATTCGAGCCTGAAAAATACAATAAGCTTCTCGGTACAAATGTAAGCGCCGATGAAATGCTTGAGTACTTTGACAGAATCGATCTTAAATATGATAAAGCAACCAATGAAATCGTTGTTCCTTCATGGAGACAGGATGTTAAGTGCATGAACGATCTTGCGGAAGAGGTTGCGAGATTCTTCGGATATGACAAGATTCCAACAACACTTCCGATAAGCAGAGGAAGCGACGGAAAGCTTTCGTTTAAGCTAAGAGTTGAGGAAATCGTAAGACGTATCGCTCAGGCAAACGGATTCTCACAGGCTATGAGCTACAGTTTTGAAAGCCCTAAGGTATTTGATAAACTTCTTCTTGCTAAGGATGCAAAAGAAAGAGAAGCTATTGTTATTTCAAATCCTTTGGGAGAAGACTTTAGTATAATGAGAACGGTTCCCGTTAACGGAATTCTTACATCTCTTGCAACAAACTATAACAGAAGAAATAAAACGGCTGCTTTATATGAGCTTGCAAATATTTATCTTCCGAAGGCACTTCCTCTTACAGAACTTCCGGACGAGAGAATTCAGCTCGTTATGGGCCAGTACGGCGAGGGTGACTTCTTTGCAATGAAAGCGGTTTGCGAAGAAATCTTCGATAAGCTCGGATTAAGCGGCAGCTTAAAATATTCACCTTCCTGCGATAAGACCTTCCTTCATCCGGGAAGACGTGCCGACATCATCTATGACGGTGATACAATCGGTTACCTCGGTGAGGTTCATCCGGAAGTACTTGATACTTACGAAATCGGTGAAAAGGCTTATATTGCTGTTCTTGATATGCCTAAGATTACAGCTCTTACATGCTTTGATCGTAAGTACAGCGGAATTGCAAAATATCCTGCCGTAACAAGAGATATTTCACTTGTAGTGCCGAAAGATGTATTATCGGGAGACATTATTGATATTATTGAAAAGAAGGGAGGCTCATACCTCGAAGAAGCTCATCTTTTCGATTTATATGAGGGCTCACAGATTCAGAAAGGATATAAGTCAATGGCTTATACAATTACATTCAGAGGCAAGGATAAAACACTTGAAGAGGCTGACATTTCTCCTGCAATGAATAAGATAATAGACGCCCTTAAAGAAAAAGATATAGAGCTCAGGGCTTAATCATGGATGTAAAAGATTTTAACTATATTCTTCCCGAAGAGCTTATAGCTCAGGATCCTTTAAAGGACCGATCTTCGTCAAGACTTATGCATATTGACAGAGAGTCGGGAGAAGTGACACATGATGTGTTTTACAATATAAAAAAATACTTAAGGAAGGGCGATTGCCTTGTTATGAACAATACCAAGGTAATTCCCGCCCGCCTTTACGGCGTAAGAGAAGATACCGGTTCGCATATGGAGCTTCTCCTTCTTAAAAGAAGGGAAAACGATGTATGGGAGACTTTGGTAAAGCCGGGAAAAAAATGCCGCAGGGGACATAGATTTGTCTTTGGTAACGGAGAACTCAAAGGCGAAATTACAGATGTTTTACCTGAGGGAAACCGCCTGATTCATTTTGAATACGAAGGCATATTTGAAGAAGTTTTGGACAGACTCGGTGAAATGCCGCTTCCGCCTTATATTACTCATAAACTCGAAGATAAAAACAGATATCAGACGGTTTATGCCAAATACGACGGTTCGGCCGCAGCTCCTACGGCAGGCCTTCATTTTACTGAAGAACTCCTTGACGAGATTAAGGAAATGGGTGTTGAGATTGCAGAGGTTACTCTTCATGTGGGACTCGGAACTTTTAGACCGGTTAAGGTTGACAAGATAGAAGAGCATCACATGCATTCCGAGTTTTACATTATAGACGAAGAAGCTGCCGCTAAGATAAACAAGGCAAAAGAAACCGGAAACCGCGTAATCTGCGTTGGTACGACAAGCTGCAGAACGCTTGAATCTGCAGCAGATTCTGACGGCCATCTTGAACCGAAAAGCGGCTGGACGGATATATTTATTTATCCGGGATATAAGTTTAAGGTTATGCAGGGACTTATTACCAATTTCCATCTGCCTCAGTCTACACTTCTTATGCTTGTGTCGGCTTTTGCCGGCAGGGAAAATGTACTTGCTGCTTATGAGGAGGCTGTTAAGGAAAGATACAGATTCTTCTCTTTCGGAGATGCGATGATACTTATTTAATTGGGGATAATATATGGCAAAAAAATTCTATGCTGTAAAAAAGGGTCTTACGCCCGGCATATATGAAACATGGGATGAGTGTAAAAGGAATGTCGACGGATATTCCGGAGCGATATACAAATCCTTTAAAACCTATAATGAGGCGGCGTCTTATCTTGGATGTGATGAGGCGGCGCCTTTAGGACTTTCATCTGAAGATAAAGATCCGTGGGAGCAAATAGAGGGCGCAATCGCATATGTGGATGGCTCTTATATTAACGGAGAATACTCATACGGAGCCGTAATTATTCCTGATAAAAACAACACCGATGAAATTATTAAGCTTTCGGGAAAAGGCACGGATAAGGAAATGGCCGAGATGAGAAACGTTGCCGGCGAGATAGAAGGTTCTAAGGCGGCAATGAGATATGCCACGGAAAACGGCATTTCGAGAATAAATATTTTTCATGATTATCAGGGAATTTCAAGCTGGTGCGTCGGCGAGTGGAAAACAAATAAGCCGGGCACATTTGCTTATAAGAAATATTATGATGAGATGAGACTTATGTGCGATATTCGTTTTTACAAGGTTAAAGGGCATTCCGGCGACTTTTACAATGACATGGCAGATGCCCTTGCAAAAGAAGCGCTCGGAATTTAGAGCCTACATTGTTTTAACCGGTACACCGTTTACGGTAAGGTTATCATCAACAGTTATAACAAGGCATCGGCGGCCGTCAATCTCGCGGCATTCGATACGATCCAAAGCTTCGGATTTTGCTGTTACGGTAATTTCCGGAGCTTCTATTTTCATTTTATTTACATCGGTGATATTATTTACCATAAGAGGAGCCTTAGGATCGGTTATCAAATCGAATTCTTTCTCAAAAATTTGAATGCTTTCTTCATCTGCACCGCTTTTTTCAAGGATTCTCTGAGTTTCGGCCTTATCAATTGTAAGAGGCTCCAAATCTTCTTTATGAATTTCGCTAAGCTCATATAAAGACTCGTGAATTGTTTTGGCGGCTTCGTAGGTAAGATCCTCGCCCATACTTGAGAGCACAATTGTGTTAAAGGCGTCTTTCTGACTTCCGGCTGTCTGCGGGATATGGGCTCCCAAAATATTCATGATGAAATCATTCTGGAGTTCTTCGGGCTTTTTACTGTAATAAAGAACCGAGTGGAGGTCTGTCATTCTGTCGTTAAAGGCAGGGAAGAGAAATCCTTTTACAGGCATCTCAACTATCCAGTCACGCATTGCAAGCGACATATCGCCTTTTGCAGGATCGTAGGAAAGCCCCGCATCCGAGAGATTTACAGGACAGATGCTGCAGAGCATAAAGCTGTATACTTCGTCGGATGAGTCAAACATTTCTTCGCCGTCATTTGCCTTCGAAGGCACATCATAGCTCGCCTCAATAAGGGTTATATAATAGTTTTCCGCACAATAATAAGAGTCTATGATTTTATCAAAGAGCTCCCCGACTTTTTCTTCGTCGGCAAGTTTACCGGATAAAAGCTCATACAAAAATTTCTGGCTTCCGCCGTCCATTTCTTCCTCTATAGGAAACTCCATTGTAAGCAGGTTTTTTCCTATGGTTCCGGAAAGTGTTTTTTTGAATATATCAAAGTATTTATAGGATTCATCTTCGGAAAGCGTGAGAAAAGAGCGCTTTGAAACAAATTTTTTCGTCTTTTCATGGTCTACATAACATCCCCATATATTGTGGATTGTGGATTTATCCGGGGTGAACTGTTTTTTTATTTCTGCTATTTCTTTTTTATTCATTATAGTCTCCCTGATTTTATTTATAGTCATTCGGCCGACATAATCATTTGCCTTATCATAATCATTCGGCATGCGGCCTTTTTGCTGTCATTCTGAGCGAAGCGAAGAATCTCACCCCGCAAAATACCTTAAGTATTCTACCACAATTTATAAAAATTTTATACATGTAAAAGTTTTGTGAATTTCCACATTTGAGTAGCAAATTGTTGTATACTATGCTAAGGCTTTGGCCTTATTAATATGATTTAAACGAAAGGTAAAAATATATGAATCCATTTCAAATGAGCAGATACACGGGCGGCAAAGGTCCGCTTTCGGGTATACTTAATATGAATCTTGACTGGTTCCTCGACAATTTAAAAGAAACAACGGCGCCGGTGGAAAAATTCTTTGCAAATTACAGATGCGCCATTATGGAAATTGAGACGAAGTTCAATGTTTTGGACGAACAGTTTTCAATAAAATACGATGCAAATCCGATTGAGTCGATTCATACGAGAGTAAAGGATTATGACAGCATAATTAAAAAATGCGAGAGAAAGAATATTCCGTTTACATTAACCGATATTGAGGAAAATATTTTTGATATTGCGGGTGTGAGGGTTATATGTTCTTTTGAGAGTGATATATACAGACTTGCCGATCTTTTGATTCAGCAGGATGATATTACTCTTATTGAAAAGAAGGATTATATAGCAAATCCTAAAGAAAACGGATACAGAAGCCTTCATCTCATAGTTGAAGTCCCTATTTTTATAGAGGATGAAAAGAAGATGGTTAAGGTTGAAGTTCAGCTTAGGACTATTGCCATGGATTTTTGGGCATCGCTCGAGCATAAGATGAGATACAAGAAAAACATTGCTCCCGAAAAGCTTGCGGAAATATCTAGTGAGCTTACCCAGTGCGCTCATCTGAGCGCGTCTTTGGATGAGAGAATGCAGGCAGTAAGGGACAGAATTCTGGAGGGATAAAATGTACGAAAAGCTTACCAAAAGTGACATAGAAGAGATGGAAAAAGAGATAGAGCACAGAAAGCTCGTGGTAAGAAAACAGGCGCTCGAAGATGTAAAAGAAGCAAGAGCTCACGGAGATTTATCCGAAAACTTTGAGTATAAAGCCGCCAAAAAGTTTAAGAATGAAAATGAGAGCCGCATAAGATACCTTGAGAAAATGATTAAAACAGCGGTGATAATAGAGGATGAAACAAGCGACGACCAGGTGGGACTTAACTCTGTGGTTAAGGTGTATTTTATAGAGGATGACGAAGAAGAGACCTATAAACTTGTTACAACCATAAGAGGTAACTCCATGAAAAATCTAATAAGCATAGATGCTCCTATAGGTAAGGCTCTTTTGGGACACACAGCGGGAGAGACTGTAAATGTAAAAGTTTCGGATGATTATTCCTTTGATCTTAAGATATTGTCTATTGAGCAGGGCGAAGATGATGAGGCCATAAGAAAGTTCTAAAATTAATTATTTTGAAAAAATAAATCAAAAGGGTTGATTTTTGTTTATGGGTTATGTTAAAATAAATCAAAAGATATGATTTAATACACTATACATTATGTATAGTGTATTTTTATTTGGATCTTTTCCAAAAATAAACAGCAAAGAAGGAATGAACATGAAGAATTACGAAAAGTATCAGATTCAGTATTTTATGCCACCTGAGGCTACATACGACTGGGTTAAAAAGGACCATATTGATGCACCGCCAATCTGGTGCAGTGTCGATCTTAGAGACGGTAACCAGGCTCTTATTGAGCCGATGAGTCTTGAAGAGAAGCTTCAGTTTTTCACAATGCTTGTAGATATAGGATTTAAAGAGATTGAGGTAGGTTTCCCGGCAGCGTCGGATACCGAATACAATTTCATGCGTGCTCTTATTGACAGAAACATGATTCCCGACGATGTAACCGTACAGGTTCTTACTCAGGCCAGAGAGCATATTATCAGAAAGACGTTCGAAGCCGTAAAGGGCGCTCCTCATGCGGTTATACATCTTTACAATTCGACATCTGTAGCTCAAAGAGAGCAGGTGTTTAAAAAGTCAAAAGAAGAGGTTAAGCAGATAGCTATAGACGGAGCTGTGCTTTTAAAGCAGCTTGCGGATGAGACGGAAGGTAACTTCTCGTTTGAGTACAGCCCTGAGAGTTTCCCGGGAACAGAGGTTGATTATGCGGTAGAGGTTTGTAACGCAGTGCTTGATGTATGGCAGCCTAAGGAAGAAAACAAGGTTATCATTAACATTCCCACAACAGTAGAAAACTCAATGCCTCATGTTTTTGCAACTCAGGTAGAATATATAAGCAAACATCTTAAATTCAGAAATGCCGTTACACTTTCTCTTCACCCTCATAATGACAGGGGTTCGGGAGTATCCGACGCAGAGCTCGGTATTCTTGCCGGAGCCGACAGAATCGAAGGTACACTTTTCGGAAACGGAGAGAGAACAGGTAACGTTGATATTGTAACTTTGGCTATGAATATGTTCTCACACGGCGTGGATCCTAAGCTTGACTTCCACGATATGCCTTCTATCAGAGAAAGATATGAGACATATACAAGAATGGAAGTTCCGCCGCGTCAGCCGTATGCCGGAGACCTTGTATTTACCGCATTTTCAGGCTCACATCAGGATGCCATTGCCAAAGGTATGGCATGGAAGGATGAAGGAAAATCCGGCGGTATCTGGACAGTTCCTTATCTTCCGATCGATCCTAAAGATGTCGGACGTACATATGATGCTGACGTTATCAGAATTAACAGCCAGTCAGGTAAGGGCGGCGTGGCTTATGTATTAAAGCAGAACTACGGACTTTCCATTCCTGAGAAGATGAGAGAGCAGGTCGGCTATATGATTAAAGGTGTATCCGACAAGCTTCACGAAGAACTTTCTCCGAAGATTATTTATGAAATTTTCGAAGACCATTATGTGAATGCGACAACTGCATTTAATATAGCAGAATGCCACTTTAAGCAGACAGACGGCATTATGGCCGAAGTAACAATCGAAAAGGACGGACACAGACAGGTTGTAAATGCAAACGGAAACGGTCGTCTTGACAGCGTAAGTAATGCTCTTAAGAGATACTTTGATGTTTCTTACGAACTTTCCGTATATGAAGAACACGCTCTTTCAAGAGGATCTTCATCCAAGGCCTGCGCTTATGTGGGAATAGCCTGCAACGGTAAGATGTACTGGGGCGTAGGCATTGACGAAGATATTATTAAGGCTTCTATCAGCGCTCTTTGCGTAGCGGTAAACAAGCTTGAAACCGTAGCGGGTGATACCGGCGTTAAAGATGAGAGATTAAACGATATTTTGAATTATATTCAGGCCAACTATCAGAAGGTAACTCTTGATGATATTTCGGAGCACTTCCATCTTTCAAAGCCTTATGTATCAAAATACATTAAAGATAAATCCGGAGAGACCTTCGGAGATATTGTAAAGAATGTTAGAA
Organism: Eubacterium sp.; assembly: GCA_024698965.1. Lineage (GTDB taxonomy): Bacteria > Bacillota > Clostridia > Lachnospirales > Lachnospiraceae > RUG14243. The sequence continues at coordinate 39,507 of JAILQM010000062.1, forward strand.
TGAAAAAGAGTCGCAGCATGCTCAAAAACTCATATACAACAGTCGAGAGTATTGCCGAAGCCGTAGGATACCAGAATGTTGAGCACTTCAACAGACTTTTCAAGAAAAAATACGGTATGACTCCTATGCAGTTCAGAAACAAGGGTTAGATTGAATTATGCATATCTGTTATGCAATAACGCGCTTTGACTAAATACTATTACCAAATCGCATACTAACATCAGCTTTAGGCATTGGATTTTATAACGATGTGGTATTAAGATACAGATATAAAGAAACAGGCAAACAACTTAGTTTAATAATATTTGTATTTTAAGAGGAGGTACACGTTATGTCAGAAAGAAACGGTTTTGTATTTGGTCAGGTAGTAAACGCAGCTAAGATCTTAGGAATTACTTCAGAGGAAGTTGAAAACTACAGAAACGAGCACAAGTGTTCAACAGCAGAGGCTCTTGAGACACTTATTGCAGAAAGATAATAAGTTCATAATTAATGATTTCCTTTAGCAGCGGTATCGATTGATACCGCTGTTTTGTTTTTAAAAGCTTTGTGATAGAATAAATAAAATTAAAAAAACGGAGTGATAAAAGTGGCATACGAGATAAAACCCGGGCTTGAGAGAGTAAACGCTCTTTGTGATGCTATTACAAATAAATACGGTTTAAGCAAAAAAATACAGGATATATCGCCGGCAATTCATATAGCCGGAACGAACGGAAAAGGTTCTGTCGGCACAATGCTATCTGCGATATATGAAAAAATGGGGTATAAGGTCGGACATTTTTCATCTCCGGCTGTTTTTGAGTATGAGGAGATGTTTCGGATTAACGGAAAAAATGCCGATAAAAGAGAGCTTAAAGCCGTCTTTTCAGAGATTGAAAAGATAGCCGAAAATGAAACGGATAAGCCTTCGGCTTTTGAGAAGGAGACTGCTGCCGCATTTTTGTATTTTTATAAGAATAAATGCGATTTAAACATTATAGAATGCGGCATGGGAGGACTTTTGGATGCCACAAATGTGATAAATAACAAGCTTGCAAGTGTTATTACATCAATCGGTATGGATCATATGAGCTTTTTGGGAGACTCAATTGAAAAGATAGCAAAAATAAAGGCCGGTATTACAGTGCCGGGCGGCGTATGCGTTATCGGAGCAGGATGTGATGAGGCAGAGGATGTTTTAACCCGCGAGGCCATGCTTAATAACAACAATGTAGCTTATGCCGCCGATTTGCTAAGACACAGCGAGAAGTTTGCTTTTATGCCTGACGGCAGAATTGTTCAGAAGTTTAAATATAAGTTTTATGATATTTCTTTACCGTTGGCGGGTACTTATCAGCTTGATAATGCCATTACGGCGCTCGAAACGATAGACGCCGTGGGAGAGAGGTATCCGGAATATTCGGTTGACATAAAGAAAGCAGAAGAGGCTCTTTTAAATGTGGAAATGCCCGGCAGGCTCGAGTGTATACATCAAAACCCGCCTGTGTATATAGACGGGGCACATAACGAAAATGCGTGGATTATGCTATCTAAAAGCATTGAAAATTATTTTACAAATAAGCATCTTATATTTATAATAGGAGTGCTGGCTGATAAGGAATACGATAAAATGCTTAAGCTTATGGCAGATAAGGCTGATTATATTTTTGCCGTAACTCCGCCGTCGGAAAGAGCGCTTTTGGCTGAAAATCTTAAAAAAGAGGCGGAAAAATATACGGATAAGGTTACGGCTTCAGAAAGCATTGATAAGGCCGTAAAGATGGCCGAAGAAAAGGCAAAACCTGATGGAGTGATTATAGCTTTCGGATCGCTTTCTTATCTTAGCGAAATAAAGAAATATTTTGAGGAAAAATAAATGGCAGACAGTAAAGTAATATTTTTTGATATAGACGGAACGCTTTGGAATATGTACCGCAGTATACCGGATTCTACAAGAGCGGCCATAAAGGTCTTAAGACAAAACGGCCATAAGGTATTTATTAATTCCGGAAGAACGCGTTCTTTTATACAGAATAAAAACCTTCTTTCACTGGGGTTTGACGGAATTGTCGCAGGATGCGGCACTTATATAGAAATGGGAGAGGATATTCCGAAAAACCTGACAATTGAAAGCGGGCTTTTAAACGATACGATAGATGCTTTAAGAAGCAGGGGCGCCGCAATTATTCTCGAAGGAAGCGAATATCTTTATTTCGACCTTGAAGAATTTGCCGGAGATCCTTACGGAGATCTTGTTATTGCAGACGTCGGAAACAGAAGAAAAAACATCACCGGAAACAGCGATTTTTCTGTTAATAAACTAAGCATAAATACCAGAGGAAACGATATGGGAACGGTAATAGAAGACCTCTCAAAAGACTATGAAATGCTTTTCCACGGACACGATGTTTATGAGATTGTTCCAAAAGGATATTCGAAGGCTGTGGGAATAGAAGAGGTTTGCGAGATTATCGGAGCGGATATTAAAGACACCTTTGCTTTCGGAGACGGAAGAAACGATATTGAAATGCTTGAAAAAGCCGGTGTTGGCATTTGTATGGGCAGCGGAACCAAAGAAGCCAAAGAAGCCGCAGATTATGTAACAAGTGAGCAGTATAAAGACGGTATTTATCATGCTCTCAGGCATTTTGACTTAATCTAGACTTAAATATGAGGACTGAAAATGTATATAGGAAAAAGAGAATTTAAAAATCAGGGAAAGACTTATATTATGGGGATATTAAATGTTACTCCGGATTCATTTTCCGACGGAGGAAAGTATTCTTCGCCGAATAAGGCGCTTTTTCATGCAGATGAGATGATAAGCGACGGGGCAGACATTATTGATATAGGCGGAGAGTCCACAAGACCCGGATATACCAAAATCTCCGATGAAGAGGAGATTAAAAGAATAGTGCCCGTAATAAGGGAGCTTAAGAAAAGAACGGATGTCCCGATATCTGTAGATACCTATAAGGCTCAGGTTGCAAAGGCTGCAATTGAAGAAGGCGCAGACCTTATTAACGATATTTGGGGACTTAAGTATGACTCTGATATGGCAGGGCTTATTGCCGGAGCAGATGTTAGTTGCTGCATTATGCATAACGCAGATAATGTGCTTTCAAATGAGAGCGTTGTTTCAGAAACGGAAGAAGGATTAAAAGAGTCACTGAAAATAGCCCAAAAAGCCGGAATTAAAGACGATAAGATCATTCTTGATATCGGAATCGGATTTGCAAAAGATACAAAAGGTAATCTTTTGCTCTTAAGAGATATGGCAAAGTTTAATGAGCTCGGCTATCCGATGCTTCTTGGGGCATCGAGAAAGTCGGTTATCGGAAATACGTTAAATCTTCCAAAAGATGAAAGGGACGAAGCAACCTGTGCGCTTTCCGTACTTGCGGCCATGGCAGGATGCATGTTTGTAAGAGTTCATAATGTAAAAGCAAATAAAAGAGCGATTGATATGGCGGAGGCTGTTTTATATGTATGATGAGATAAGAATAGAAGAGCTTGAAGTGTTTGCAAAACACGGCGTTTTTCCCGAAGAAAATACCTTGGGACAAAAGTTTTTGGTAAATGTCATAATGAAAACAGATGTCACAAAAGCGGCAAAAGGGGATGACATTCATTCATCGGTTCATTACGGAAATGTTTGCGCTTTTATTTCGGATTATATGAGGAATAACACCTTTAAACTCATAGAGACCGTGGCAGAGCATATCGCTACAGAGCTTCTTTTAAAATATAATCTTATTAAAGAGATAAGCGTCGAAATCAAAAAGCCGTGGGCTCCGATAGGGCTTCCTGTTGAAAGTGTATCGGTTAAAGTAAACAGAGGATGGCACAGGGTTTTCATAGCCTTGGGTTCTAATATGGGAGATAAGGAAGAATACTTAAGAGGAGCCGTTTCTTCTCTTGAAAAGGCTAACGGCTGCTCGGTGAAAAAGGTTTCTTCTTTTATTGTGACAGAGCCTTACGGCGGAGTTGAGCAGGATGATTTTTTAAACGGAGTTTTGGAGCTTAAGACTTATCTTAGACCTTACGAGCTCTTAGAGCTTCTTCACAGTATAGAAAACGCTGCGGGAAGAAAGAGGGAGATTCATTGGGGACCAAGGACATTAGACCTTGATATTCTTTTGTATGATGACATTAAAATGAATGAGGAAGATTTGACCATTCCTCATCCGGATATGAAAAACAGGGATTTTGTAATTGGGCCGTTAAAAGAAATTGCCCCATATCTCGTATTATAAAAGGCGGAGTTTGCCCGGAAGCACTTCAAAGGCAGCATCTGTAACATCACCTAAGTATTCTCCGTCGGCATGCAGTACATTCGGCTTTGATGTATGAACGGTTAGTTTTTTGACCGGGATTATGTCAAAGCCTTTTATATTTGTGTGTTTTCCTTTTGCAAGCAGAGGAAGCTTAAAGAATGTATTCCACTTGGCTATGCCGTGAGCGCAGGTTATTGTAAGGAGTCCGTCGTCTCCTTTGGCATCAGGAGCCATAGGCACTCCGCCGCCTTCGGCAAAAAGGTTCATCGCAGCGGCAAATATAGCTTTATTTATGCTCATATTCATATCCGCGCCGTTTTCATAGGTGATTGTCATATCAAAATCAGAAGTATCCATTGTAAAAAGGGATATTACCGTAAGAAGAATATATGTCAGATCTCCGAGATGCATGTTGTTTAACACTTTTTTAAGCTTTGAAGTAAGAGCTTTTTTGCAAACAATGGCATCAAGGCCAAGACCTGAGCTTATCGCAAAAATTCTTTGAGTATTATCGTAGGTAACAATGCCCAAATCAGCCGGACGGTATTCATCCAAAGCGCATCTTTCTATTATATAGCTTAATGCCTCATCACGGGTAGAAGGGAGAAGGTGGCCTCTTACAAAGTCATTTCCTGAGCCCGAAGGAATAACGGCAAATCTGATATTCTCAAAGCCGGTGATTCCGTTAATTACTTCATTTACGGTTCCGTCGCCGCCGACAGCGACAATTATCTTGTTCTCGTCTTCGATGGCGGAAATGGCAGATGCAAGCTTTTTGGCGTGCCCTTCGTATTTTGTCTCATAAGACATATATTCAATTGAGTTGTCGTCTAAAATATTTCTTATTGACCGCCAATTGTGAAGTCCGTTTCCGGTTTGTGATTTTAAGTTTACGATAAAATATAACATTATAATTCTCCTTGCTTTTTTATTTTACCATATCCCCTATATTCGAGAATATAACTAAAAAATATAAAAAAATGATTTGCTATAACTTACACTTCTAATAATTATAAAAAATCAGTATAACATATGAAATAATAAAGGTTGTTTGAGAAAAAAAATCGTGGTAAAGTTAATGTGTTGCAAATTATATTGCATAGAAACTTTTATTTTGGAGGCAGCTATGAGAGCACAGGTTTTATCAATACTTGTACAAAATACGACGGGAGTTTTAAATCGTGTTTCGGGCTTATTTTCCAGAAGAGGCTATAATATCGAAAGTATTACGGCTGGCGTTACAGCGGATGACAGGTTTACCCGCATAACCATTGTTACATCCGGAGATGAGCTTATTATCGAACAGATAGTAAAACAGCTCGCCAAACTTGAGGATGTCGTGGATATTAAGATATTAAAGCGAGACGAGTCCGTTGAAAGAGAGCTCATCCTTATGAAGATTAAGGCAAGCGATACTGAAAGAGCGGCAATTGTTTCTACGGCAAATGTTTTCAGGGCCAAAATCGTTGATGTTTCGAGGGATTCTATCGTTATCGAGCTTACAGGCAGCAAAAACAAGCTTGAAGCATTCCTTAATCTGATGGAACAGTACAATATACTTGAACTTGCCAGAACAGGTGTTACTGCTTTATCCCGCGGAGCGGACGATGTAAAATATTTTGATTAATTTAGGAGGAAATTAAGATGGCTAAGATTTTTTATCAGGAAGACTGTGATTTATCTTATTTGGAAGGAAAGACTATCGCAATTATCGGTTACGGAAGCCAGGGTCACGCACACGCTCTTAACTTAAAGGAGTCAGGATGCAACGTTATTATCGGTCTTTACGAAGGCTCAAAGTCATGGGCTAAGGCTGAGAAGCAGGGACTTAAGGTTTATACAGCAGCAGAGGCTGCTAAGCAGGCCGATATCATTATGATTCTTATAAATGATGAGAAGCAGGCAGCTCTTTACAAGAACGATATTGAGCCAAATCTTGAAGCCGGAAACATGCTTATGTTTGCACACGGTTTCAACATTCACTTCGGATGTATCGTACCACCTGCAGATGTTGATGTTACAATGATCGCACCTAAGGGACCGGGACATACTGTAAGAAGCGAGTACCAGGAAGGTAAGGGTGTTCCTTGTCTTATCGCTGTTGAGCAGAATGCTACAGGAAAGGCTCAGGAAATCGCTCTTGCATATGCACTCGGTATCGGCGGAGCAAGAGCCGGTGTACTTGAGACAACATTCAGAACAGAGACAGAGACTGACCTCTTCGGTGAGCAGGCTGTACTTTGCGGCGGTGTTTGCGCACTTATGCAGGCTGGTTTCGAGACCCTTGTTGAAGCAGGATATGATGAGAGAAATGCATACTTTGAGTGTATCCACGAGATGAAGCTCATCGTTGATCTTATCTACCAGTCAGGTTTCGCAGGAATGAGATATTCAATCTCAAATACAGCTGAGTACGGTGATTACATCACAGGACCTAAGATCATCACAGATGAGACTAAGAAGGCAATGAAGAAAGTCCTTAGCGACATTCAGGACGGATCATTTGCTAAGCAGTTCCTCGTAGATATGTCAGATGCAGGAAAGATGGTTCACTTCAGAGCTATGAGAAAGCTTGCTGCTGAGCATCCTTCAGAGAAGGTTGGCGAGGAAATCAGAAAGCTTTACAGCTGGAATAACGAAGAAGATAAGCTTATCAACAACTAAAAATAATTTTTTGTGGATATTTATTCGCAATATATGTATAATAAATGAGGCAACGATGCATGTCGTTGTCTCATTTATATTTAACAGGAGGAAATTTTAATGAAAAAGATTATTGCAATGCTTCTCATGCTTACAATGGTACTTGGCCTTGCAGCATGCGGAACACAGGAAGAAGAAGCAGCAGCAGAGTCTGCAGACGCAGCAGCTGAAGAAACTGCAGATGCAACTGAAACAGAAGAGTTTGACTTTACAGGTCTTACAGTAGGTGTACAGCTTGGAACAACAGGAGACATTTATGTATCCGATCTTGAAACCGAGGGTGTATGCAGCGTTGAGCGTTACAACAAGGGTACAGATGCTGTACAGGCACTTATAACAGGAAAGATTGACTGTGTAGTAATCGATGAGCAGCCGGCAAACGCTTTCGTAGAGAAGAACGAAGGTCTTTCAATTTACCCACAGGAGTTTGCTCTTGAAGAGTATGCTATCTGTGTATCAAAGGATAACTCAGAACTTACAGAAGCTATTAACGGAGCTTTAGAAGAGCTTAAGGCTGACGGAACAGTAGATCAGATTATCGCAAACTATATCGGCGATGACACAAAGGGAACTTGCCCTTATGAGTCGCCTGAAGATGTAGACCGTTCAAACGGAACACTTATTATGGCAACAAATGCTGCATTTGAGCCATACGAGTTCTATGACGGAACAGATATCGTAGGAATCGATGCAGAGCTTGCACAGGCTATCTGCGATAAGCTTGGATATGAGCTTCAGATCGAAGATATGGAGTTTGATTCAATCATCACTGCCGTTCAGACAGGTAAGGCTGACTTTGGTATGGCCGGTATGACTGTAACAGAAGACAGACTTAAAAACATTGATTTCACAGACACATATACAACTGCTAAACAGGTAATCATTGTAGCAGAGTAATATATTTTTACTGATATTTTCCCTAAATGCCGGTCAAACGGTATTTAGGGGTTAACGGAGGATAATTAACCTTGAGTTTTTACGCGGACAAGTTTTATCAAAGCTTTATTGAGGAAGACAGATGGATATATATAGTTAACGGTATTAAGAATACTGTTCTTATTACGGCGCTTGCTCTTTTAATAGGAATTATTATCGGATTTTTGATTGCGATAATAAGATCTACTCATGACAAAAGAGGTGGATTTAATATTTTAAATGCCATTTGCAGAGTCTATCTTACGGTAATAAGAGGAACACCGACTTTGCTTCAGCTTTTGATTATTTACTATTGTGTCCTTGTTTCGGTACACAATAAGGTTATAATAGCTGCCGTTGCATTCGGAATTAATTCGGGCGCATATGTTGCAGAGATAGTAAGAAGCGGTATTATGTCGGTTGACGAGGGCCAGTATGAGGCAGGAAGATCTTTAGGTCTTAATTATAAAGATACAATGACTCTTATAATCATGCCTCAGGCATTTAAGAATGTACTTCCTGCGCTCGGAAACGAGTTCATCACTCTTCTTAAAGAGACTTCCATAAGCGGTTACATAGGTCTTATGGAGCTTACCAAGGGCGGAGATATCATAAGAAGTCAGACATATATTGCGTTTATGCCGCTTTTCGGTGTAGCAGCTGTATATCTTGTAATTGTAATGTTTATTACATTTTTACTTGGCAAACTGGAAACGAGGTTAAGAAACAGTGACAGATAATTATATTATTGAGGTTAATAATCTTCATAAGTATTTTGATAAACATGAGGTTTTAAAAGGAATAGATCTTAAGGTTGAAAAGGGTGAAGTGGTTGCAATCATCGGTCCTTCGGGCTGCGGCAAGTCAACCTTCCTTCGAACATTAAATCTCCTTGAGGAGCCGACAGACGGACATATTCTTTTCGAAGGAACGGATATTACAGACAAATCGGTTGATATAAATGTCATAAGAAGAAAGATCGGTATGGTTTTTCAGCAGTTTAATCTTTTCCCGAACTATACGGTTAAGGAAAACATTACACTTGCGCCGGTTCGTCTCGGAATTCTTTCAAAAGAAGAAGCTGACAAAAAAGCAACAGAGCTTTTGGAAAGGGTCGGACTTCCTGAAAAAGCGGATGTATTTCCTTCATCGCTTTCCGGTGGACAAAAACAGCGTATTGCAATTGCCCGTTCTCTTGCAATGGAACCTGACGTAATCCTTTTTGATGAACCTACAAGTGCTCTTGATCCTGAGATGGTAGGAGAAGTTTTAAGCGTTATGAAAGACCTTGCCGCAGAAGGCATGACAATGCTTGTTGTTACTCATGAAATGGGATTTGCAAGGGAAGTTGCGGACAGAGTGCTTTTCATCTATGACGGTATAATCTACGAAGAGGGCACACCTGAGGCTGTAATAAACAATCCTCAAAAAGACAGAACGATAAGCTTTTTAAAGGCTGTGTTATAAAACTAAAGGAAACGCTTGTTTTAAGCGCTTCCTTTTTTATTTGATACATAAAAATGCTCCGAGATTGCCGCGTTTTCCTTTTGATGCCCTGTGGCTGAACAAAAGATTGGGATTGCAGCAGGTGCAAATATTAGGGAGAATAATGTTTTCTTCTTTTACACCGGCCTCTTTAAATACTATCTTATTTGTTTCCCAAAGATCGAGCAAGAACTTATCGTTTGGCTTTTCTTCCAAAATTCTATCCTCGAAGCCTTTAAATTCTTCTGTAAAAATCTCTGCCACGTCCCGGCTTATTTCATAGCAGCTTTTACATATTGAAGGGCCTATGGCGCAGATGAGGTCTTCGGGGTTTGTTCCGTATTCTTCATGCATTTTTTCTATGGTTACTTTTCCGATGCGTCCGGCTGTGCCTCTCCATCCGGAGTGAGAAAGGCCTATGGCTTTGTTTTTGACGTCGATAATATAAAGAGGAACGCAGTCCGCAAAAAAGCAGGAGAGCACAAGATTCGGCTCGTTTGTAATAAGGCCGTCCACATCTGTATAAGGTTTTGGGCGTGTAAGACCTATGCCGGCGTCTTTTTTTGTGACGACATAAACATTTGTTGTATGGGTTTGCTCGCTTAAGACAAAATTATCTACCGCTTCCTCCATGACAGATGCTATGCGGTGAAAGTTTTCCTTCACATTTTCTTCATCATCGCCCCTGGTAAAACTCAGGTTCATTGACTCAAAAATACCACTGCTTACTCCGCCTTCTCTTGTGGAAAAGCAGTGCTTTATAAAATCCAGTTTTTCAAGTTCCGGATATACCAAAACCGGAACGCCGTTTATTGTTTCTTTTTTCATAATGTAAATTGTACCACAAAAAGATAGGTCGGGCGAGGGCATGTGGCTTGCTTTTAATATCAAAGATAGTTATTATTAGTATGACAGGGTTTTAAAAGGAGGGAAATAATATGTCGGAAATGTACAGATGCAATGATTGCGGCAGGGGATTTACATCCAAACAGGCTTCAAAAGCAGGTCTTAATAAAATGTTTAAAGCTGTTTACTTCGTGCCTGTGACATCTACGCTTTCAGCGGGAGAATATGCAATTAATCCGGTGAGAATATGCCCGTGGTGTCTTTCAGATAATACAGGCAGGTCTAATGAGGTTGCAAGAGTTGATATGCTTGTCGGAATTTTGCTTCGTAAATATCCTAAAATTGATATTCTAAGATATAAATACAAGCAGGTAATACAGTGTAATAAAGATGCGTTTATAAATGCCAATCTTATTACCGGAGAGATGCTTGGTATGAGCCGGGAGGCTGAAGGTTTTATAAAAAATGCTATAGCTGAATGCGCACCGGATGGAGTTAATGAAGAAAATGAGGAAAGATTTCTCCGAAAAATAGGAGAAGATTTTTGGAGACCTTTTATAGTTTACAGCAGAAAAAAAGATGAATACTGTATAAGAAAGGGAAGCAAAAAAGTATTTGTTGCAAAATATAATAATATTTTGGGCGAATATGAAATTAGCGGTGACGGGCAAAAATTTTTTTCATCTAAATCAGATGGCAAGGAGTTAGAAAAAATACTGGACAGAGGATTAAAGGCCATGGAAGATTATGCGGTAAGGATTGAAATGCCGTAGAGAAACGAGCATCCGAATATATGGATAATTATGTAAGCTCTGCACTAATTATGATTGCTGTCAAGCATTTTTGAAAATGTCTCAAAAAATCTTTAACATTAGCCTCGGCTTCGTGCCGGGGCTTTGTTGTTTTCGTATCATTTACTCCGCTCTTGGAGACTGCCCTTCGAGAAGGGCATCTCCGCCGCTCAGGCATCCTCACTCCCAAGCTTTAATTCTGGGCGCTGCCCAGACCTGTCCTCGCCGGAGGGCAGGAAGGCAGGCGGTGCTGCCTTCTTGCTTGGTAGGATAATCCGTGAAGTATCTGTCAAGGAGCTTTCGCGGCATATCCTCGCTGGCGTGGTGATGCCAGCTGCGGTATTCCACGGTCTCCTTGACAGATACTTCCGCTCCGTGTTTATGCCGATATATCATCCATCAGATGATGCTCCTGTGACTTTACAAACTTGAAGAATGCCTTGCTCCGCCAGGGGTGGTTCATTGGCGGAATATATGTCTTCTTTGGCTTGCTTTCTTTGAAGTCGACGTCGAAGTCTTTGGACTTCTCTGCCTGCTTTGGAACTTCCTCTAACGCGTATATATCCTTATCATTTACGTTACAATAAAGACTTCCGTCAAATGTTTGAACAACCATTACTCTGGTTCCTTTTTGGTAGTGAGTCTGTTTCCCTTTGCCATCAATCATCTTGTAGTATTTTTTCTTGAACTGAATGCAGTGGCCGCTGTCTACGGTACGCTGAGTTAGAACTGCAAGGATTAGGTTTATCTTTTCGTCAGAGGGTTGCGTCTCAAAAACGGATTTGCTATTATTAACGGGCAAAGCGAATTTAGCATTGAATTCGTCGATGTAGGAGTCTAGGAATTCATTTGCTGCGGCTATGTCAGTTATGCCTGCCAGTCTAAGTTCTACTGGCAGACGTGACTGTAACGTCTCAAACATACGCTCTACACGGCCCTTGGCCTGTGGAATACTGCTATACTCGATCAGTGTGCCAAGCTGTTTGCATGCATAAGCAAACTGGGTACAGGTATCTTCCTCTATGTCGGGGGCATTTTTCTTTTTATAAGTAAATACAGTCCTACGATCTGTGAAGAACTTATAAGGAATGCCATATTTATGCAGGATCTGGTCATAGATATGATAGTACCCGTTCAGAGTTTCCTCTTTATCAAAGTATGCGCCGGTAATCCTTCCCGTGGCATCATCTACGGCTATATGAAGAGTGGTTTTAGATGTACCAAACCATTCATATGGTGATGCATCCATTTGTTCCAATTCGCCGAAATAAGCGCATCTGGGACGTCTTGAATGAGCATCTTCAACAGCCACCAGATTCTCTTGAATTTTATCTGCTTCACGCTTTGTTTTGGCGGCAGCTTTAGCTTCTTCCAACTGTCTCTTTACACGTTTCTTCTTGGCTTTGGTGACGCGAGGAGAGAGTATGTTTTCAGCTTCAAGAAATGATGCCACACATGATACGGAAAGCTTTATGCCTTCGTGCTTTTCAAGTAGTTCCGTAAAGTGAGTAAAGTTTGCATCAAAGTATTTTGTACGGTACAGATCTACCACGTCACGCCTGGTTTCTTCAGACTTTGTTATCGCAGGTTTCCTACCTTTGTTACCATGGATGAATGCTGCTTTTCCCTGCTCTTTGTACTTGTTTATAAGACGATCAATCTGTCTTACACTCACTCCCAACTTTAAAGATGCTGTTTTCTTATTCCCCTGATTATCAACCAACCCCTTAATGGTTTCATACCGATACTGTTCGTCCATATCTAAGTCTATCCTCCTGATAATATCCACCTCCCTTTCTGGAGGCCATCATACCACATTTGAGACATTTTCTTTTGTGGTATATTAAGACATTATCAAAAATGACTTATAATACATTATTAATGTGTGAAATTAAACATTGACATAAAACTGTATTGGTTTTATAATACAGTTATAAACCGTATTATAAAAGTAGTACGGATGAATAAAGGAAGGAGGCATCCCGGTGATTTCATTTGAACTATTTAAGGCGGAAGACGGTATTCCAATTTATACACAGATTATTAGATATATGAAAAGGGGAATTGTTGCGGGGATAATAAATGACGGGGATGAGCTTCCGTCAAGAAGGGTGCTTTCTGCTACACTGGGAGTAAATCCCAACACTGTTCAAAAGGCCTACAAGATGCTTGAAGATGAGGGGCTGATTGAGTCTAAAACCGGGGCAAAAAGCTGTATGAATCTGGACAGGGATAAGGTGGAAAAAATAAGGGATGAATGGATTAGAAATGACCTTAAGAGCGTTATTTCTGCCATGAAAAAATCAGGTGTGACAAAGGAAAACATGCTTGAGATGATGGGAAAGTTATGGGAGGAAGAATAGATGAAAAGAAATAAAATGAGACTGGGAGTGTTTAATCTGTGTTTTAACTCATCATTTAAATATGTATGCATTGTAATAGCGCTCGGCCTGGCGCTGCAGGGGCTTATGTTTGCTTTTGGTATGGCCGGGGGAACGCTTGGCTATTTGCCATATGAAAACGATGCGCATTATCCCGATTCTTTTGAGTGGATAGTAAGAACATCGCATCTGGCATGGGCATACAGAGGGATGCTTGCGGCACTTATGGCAGTGCTTTTTGGGACGGGAAGACCCGGGAAGTCACACCCTGTAATGGTGATAGAGAGAACGGGGATTTCTCACGAGCAGTTTATGCTTACGGAATTTTTTTATTCGTGGGGATGCTTTTTTCTTTCGAATATTATAGAAACAATTTTTCTGTTAGGGCTGGCGCTAGTTTACATAAATATTGTACCGGGAGTGGATTTAAAGCTGGTATACGCGGCTGCAATAAGGTGTCCGCTGCTTTATTCCCTTGTAATGCCGCATAATGGGCTCGGAATGCTCTGGAGAGCCTGCCATACATTTTTTATGGCGTTTCTGGCGGCGTATTATTCCTATATAGAACGCAGAGGCGGAATGCCGGTAGCTGTGATAATAGCAGCGGTATTTACGGTTTTTGTTGCTGTGCCGGGAGCACTTGGGACAGATGATGAAATCCTTACCTTAAGCGCTATGGCTATGTGTGTTGCGACCTTACTTTTCGGGGCATATATATTGGAAGGGGTGCATATGGAATATGAAAAAAAATAATTTATGGGAAAGAGTGCTGCCGCCCGGAGGAGATAAGCTTTATCAGAACCATAAGGCAGTGTTTATATCGGTAAATATACTGGCGTTGCTGTATTCGCTTCTGTTCTGGACAGCGTATTCATATGATTATGCGTATAAGGATTATCCGGCGTGGTATTCAGGAGTAAGGTTCAGAACATTTTCAGAGCTTTTCTTTCATCAGCCGGGAGAAGTGGTTATGGATGCGAACGGAATGTTTTATGTGGCTGCCGTAGCAATGCTTTTTATGATTTTTATATATTACAGGCATTTTACCGCAGGCTCTAAAAGCATCTACGTGATGAAGAGGATAAAAAATGAAAAGAGGCTTCTTTTAAACATTCTTTTTATGCCTGTATTATCGGCAGCTGTATGTGTGGTAAATGCTTTGCTTATTATGGTGATTTATTATGCGCTGTATATGATAATCACGCCTGATAATGTGCTTAAAATGTTAGCTTAGGTAAGGAGAGAGGTATGCTGGAAATTAAAAATGTTACAAAAAAATACAATGATATCAGAAAAAAATATGACGACCCGACAGGAAAGTACAGACCCAAGACAGCATTAAACGATGTCTCTTTAACTATCGGGCAGGGCGAGATAGTCGGTCTTTTCGGGGAGAACGGAGCCGGTAAGACCACCCTTATGAAATGTATTTTAAACCTTTTGAAATACAAGGGGGATATTCTGCTTGACGGCGAGAAGATAACGCGGAAAAACGCCGCAAGGTTTTCATTTGCCACCTGCGAGCATTCGTTTTTTCCGGGGCTTGATGCAAAGGGGCACAAGCAGTTTTATATGGATGAGTTTGAGGGCTTCAGGGAGAAAAGATTTGACGCTTTAATGGATTTTTTCTCTCTGCCTCCTGATAAGAAGATAAGAACGCTTTCCACGGGTCAGCAGAATCAGTTCGAGGTGATTATGGCCTTATGCCAGGGGGCGGACTATATTCTTATGGATGAGCCCTTTGCCGGAAACGATATTTTTAACCGTGAGGATTTTTACAAGGTGCTTTTGGGAATACTGGAAGAAAATGAGACTGTGTTTTTATCTACTCATCTTATAGAAGAGGTGTCGGGCTTTGTGGGCAGGGCAGTGCTCTTAAAAGATGGGGAGATAATAGGTGATGTTGGAATGGACGAGCTGGGTGAGAAGGGAGTATCCCTGACGGGCTATATAAAGGAAAAATATCACTATGAGTATGACAGGGTCGGAAAGGCGATAGAGCATATGGCGGAAGGAGAGGAATGATAATGAGAAGGAAATTTATTGCATTTCTTGTGATTATAGTGGTTTTTGCGGCGACGGGGGCAATACTCTGCGGGGAGCTTGTTACCGGCAACAGCCGGGTGCAGTTTACAAAGGATGTAAAAGCGGGTGATGAGAGCGTGCTTCCGGATGCTACGTTTAAGGCTGCTTTTTATTATGACCATGATTACTACTGGACAACATATATGCCTCTTAATAATTCGGATGAAACCATTACCCAGTCAGGTAAATATGCTCCTGTGGAAGAGGAAAACAGGTATTCGTATTTAGCGGAGCTTTCGACATTTAACTACTGCGGCGCAAGCGGCGTATTTATTCCGCTGGACGAAACCGATTATGGCACGGATAATATTTCAAATGTGTACGGTGATATGCTTAGTGCTGTATCAGAGGAAGCAGGAAACGATTTTGAGACGGAGACCGTCGTTAATCTCAGGGATTATTACGACAGCTACAGGTTCTATTTTAATTTTCTTGACTATGATGACGGGTCAACTCTTTATGATGAGTTTGAAAAAGTAAATGATGCTTTAAATGATTATCTGTATATACCTTTGCCTGATGAAAGCAATGTGCTTGTAAATATGGAAAAAGACAGTGACGGTAGATTAATAAGCTACAGCATAGACAGTGCGGAGGGGGATTTTGTGACGCTTAATACGCTCTGCTGCAAATCACCTGATAATAATTTTTTCTTTTCCTTTGCGGCAGATGGAGAGGATGCGGATTTTGGCAGTATTAACGGGGGACTTGGTGTGTATATGCTTCAATCAGAGCGTAAGGAGTCAAGTACACTTGCAACATATTACTTTGATTATGAGAACATAAAAACCATATACAGCGCCGGGGAGGATGAAGAAATCTGTGATATGGTATCATCCTATGACGGCAGTGAGATACTGCTCGTCTCAAAGACAGACGATGGGTATTTTCTTACAGTGATTGACGGAGAGAGCGGAGATACAGTCCAAAGGGAAAAGATAAGGGATGATATAGTGGCATTATATGAAAATACGGAGACCTATGATGGCATTATTACATTAACATTTTCAGATAATGAAAGCGTGCTTTTTTACCGCGAGGATGACGGCTGGAGCAGGCAATATGGTTTTGACGGCATATTAAGTGAAGAATATGAAGAACAATCGGGATATAAAACCGCGGCATTTATAGACGGTAAGCTAATAATTGCAGATATTATAAGAGAAGAAGCCGGGCAGGTGGTGGATGAGAACGGCATATTTACAGAATATGTGGCGGATGGCGTTAACAGCGCAGACTTTATGATAAGTGCTTATGATGAAAGCGGCAAAATCTATGAGGCTTATTATTATAACAGCCTAAATCCCCGTACCAACAATCCGTATAATGACTATATACAAATATACGGAAGCTTCAGTATTGAGAGCAAATAAAAGCGGCATTTGTTAGGCAAATGAAAATGTGATATAATGTTAGTCTGATGGGAGTCTTAGGGTTTGACGACCGTCAGACTGACATTTTTTATAACAGGAGAACAGTAATGGCTATTGTAAGAACGTTTAAAGCGATAAGACCTGCTAAAGGACTTGAAGATAAAATTGCGGCTCTGCCTTATGATGTATATAACAGGGAAGAAGCAAAGGCTGAGGTTGAGAAAAGCCCTCTGTCTTTCCTTCGTATTGACAGGGCTGAGACTCAGTTTGGAGATGAGGTATCAACCTATGCTCCGGAGGTTTATAAAAAGGCTCATGACATTTTGTGGGAAATGGTTAAAAACGGGCAGTTTATAGAAGATGACAAGGAATGCTATTACATATACGAACTTGTAATGGATAAAAGAAGTCAGGTCGGTATAGTTGCCTGCTCATCAATTGACGATTACGAAAACGGCGTTATCAAAAAGCATGAAAACACCAGAGCTGAAAAGGAAAAAGACAGGATAAACCATGTAGATATATGCGGTGCACAGACGGGGCCTATTTTTCTGGCTTATCGCTCAGATGATGCTATAAATAATATTATAGCAAAAACAATGCAAAGCCCGGCAGAGTATGATTTTACCTCTGACGACGGTATTACTCACAGAGTATGGGTGATTTCGGATGACAGTGATATAGAGGATTTAAAAGAAGCTTTTTCGAATATTAATGATATTTATATTGCTGACGGTCATCACAGAGCAGCATCTGCGGTAAAGGTTGGCTTGAAAAGAAGGCAGGAAAATCCGGGATATACCGGAGATGAGGAGTTTAACTTCTTTCTTTCCGTTCTTTTCCCGGACGAGCAGCTTAAAATCCTGGACTACAACAGGGTTGTTAAAGATTTAAACGGTATGAGTGAGGAAGAATTTTTATCAAAGGTGGGAGATGTTTTTGATATTAAGCCGGCAAAAAATGCTTCTCCTGATAAAAAAGCTCATTTTGGGATGTATCTAAGCGGAAAATGGTATGACCTTGCCGTTAGAAAAGAGGATATAACAGATGACCCGGTAGAGGGACTTGATGTATCATATCTGCAGAATCTTTTGCTTGGCCCGGTGCTTGGCATTAGGGATCCTAAAACCGATGAAAGAATTGATTTTGTAGGAGGAATAAGGGGAACAAAAGAGCTTGAGAGAAGATGCGGTCTTGATGCAAAGGTGGCGTTTTCGATGTATCCGACATCAATAGGAGAGCTTTTTGCTGTTGCC
>JAILQM010000075.1 GCA_024698965.1 Eubacterium sp.
CCCGAAATAACAAGAGGAGTCTGTGCGCTGTCCAAAAGCACCGAATCCGCCTCATCTATAATGATATAATTAAACTCCCTCATAAACCTCTCATCGGCTGATTTTATAAGGTTGTTTAAAAGATAATCAAAGCCCAAAACGCTGTGAGTCGTATATACTATATCCGAAGAATAAATCTCTTTTTTCTCCTCATTAGAAAACCTCTCCGACGAATCTATCTTTACTCCTGCCATACAGCTAAGCCCCATAAAGCTATAGACTTCTCCCATCTCCTCGGCATCTCTTAGGGCAAGATATTCGTTGGTAGTAACAAGCATAGTGCTTTTGCCTGTTATCGCATTTAAATAAAGCGGCATAGTCGCAGTAAGAGTCTTTCCCTCTCCGGTATTCATCTCTGCCATATAGCATTTAAAAAGAGCTATAGCCCCTAAAATCTGCACATCATAAGGAAACTTTCCGAGCACTCTTTTATCCGCCTCGCAAACTGCGGCAAAGGCCTCCGGAAGCATATGATCGAGGCTTTCTCCCTTTTCATATCTTTCCTTAAATACGTCTGTCATGCCCTTTAGATTTTCATCACTCATAGACGCAAATTCCCCTGCATGCGACTTGACCTTTTTCAATATTCTTTTTAATTTCCTGATATTTGCGCCATTACTCATCTTTTATAATTTCCTGTATCTCAACCCAGTGAAAATTCAGTGTATTAACCCCTCCGTTTATAAGCTGCATTCTGTAACTGTATGTCTTAAAAGGGCATCTGAATTCCGTAACCTTTTCTTTGGTCGTAAGTGTACCGGCATGGTTTTCGTACTTATCGTAAAACACAAGCCTTACCATACATTCTTCATATTCGGGTACATCCATACTTACAACCAGTCTGTAGGTGGCTTCTCCGTCTATCATCGGAAGCGCCGGCTCTATCTTTTGTTTTTGAAAATTGGTTTTCGAATACCACTGTTTTATAACGGTTCCGGGCGGCATCAAAAGATTTTTGAATCTAACATCATCCCTGGCAAGAAAGTTTACTTCCGATCCGTATAAATATGTATCCGATGCATATTCATCCCAGTATATTCTCCAGTGTTCTCCTATTTTCATAAATACCTCTTAATCAATTTTTCTTCCGTAGTCGTCCAAAAGCATCTGTTTATACTGCTCGTAAAACCACTCAACTATTCCTATTGTATTGTCATTATGTCTTCCATGAAGGCCTTTTCCGTATACCTGCGCGCCTTCAGAATCTATATTTGTTATAAGCTTTTCATAGGCGTCACTGTCATAATCGTCTTCTATCATATATGAGACAATGAATTTGGTATTGCTCCAGTTTGCCTTCTCAAATTTATTCCAAAACCTCTCGTTAAGCTTTTTGACCGCACTCGGAGTTGTGGATCTTTGCAAAAAATTAAGTACGTCAAGAGAAGTAGGAAATCCTCCCGGTCTAAAAAGCTTTTCATTTTCCGCAATATTTCCGACACTTGCCAAAGGCTTACCCATAACCACGGCTCCGGGCTTAATATCACAGCCGTAATACAGCGCTCCGTAAGTACCCATGGAAAGTCCTGCCAAAACCACATCCTTTGACTTAAAGCCAAGTTTATCGATGTATTTATATATGACATTCCTTACCATATTCTCGTATTCTTCTTTGCCCATATAAAAGGCACCGCCTTCAAGTCTAGGCTCTGAAATAAGCAAAAACGGGCTTTTAAACTTCTTCATCATGGCATAGCCTTCAAAGCCCTGCTGAGTCTTGTATCCGGAAAAGAATACGTTAAGAGGCGGCTTAAAATCACCCGGGTCAAAATACGCAAAAAGCTCTTCTCTTTCGGAAGTTACATATCTTTCTCCTCCGACAAGAAAATGTCCTTTTCCTCTTCTTGAGTATCTGTCATGAAGTGCAACAATATTAAGTCGGCCTTCTCCTTTTGCATAAACAGAAACAAAAAGGCTTCCTCTTTCCTCTTCGTTTGATATCGTTATAATATCTTTAAGGTCTTCTTCCGCAAATTCCCATTCGTTTATCACTTCATCAACGGTTCCTGCTTTAAACAAAGTAAACTTAATCATAAGCTCAACAGTTTCATCTTTTGAATACTCGAGCCAAAAATCTATAGCCTGACCTTTAAATACCGGAATATTGTTTCTCCAAAAAGCAATCTGCTGCATTTTATCTCCATAGCTGCCTTTAAGCATAAGAGCATAGCCGGCATTCCACTTTATCTGTCCGTTGTAGTTTTTTGAAAGCGTTATGTTTTTAAGGCTGTACTTTTCTCCGTAAGACTTTCCGAAATAATCTCTTATATCTGTTTCCAGAAAACTCTTTAAGGTATTTTTTTCAAGCGCTTTTGCCGATTTTGACTTAAAAAGCTCATCTTCTTTGGGTGTATTGCTTTTCCTTGAAGTATAAAAAAGGCAATATGCTTTTGCAGCTTCGAAAAGGTTCTCACACTCTGTTGCATCAAGTCTTTTATCGACTATAACAACATCATACGGCTTTTTAGGTATTTCTTTAAAATATGTTACGCTTGTAAGCTCGACGCTTTCATATATGTTATATAACTCTTTTAACTTACTTTCCCCTATATAGAGCGCATTAACACTGTTCAACCTGCTTTATAACTCCTTTCCATTTCTTTACCAAAACCTTTGTCGTGTATTTTTTTGTAAGCTCATAGCTGTAAATAAGAGCCTGATTCCAGTTGGCCATAGAGCCGAGATAATAATCGAGCTTTTCTCCGAGCTCACTAATATCTTTTATTACAAAGCCGTTTTCTCCGTCTGAAATATACTCCGTATCACGGGCCACAATCTGAGGTATTCCCGCCGATATAGCCGTAATCTGAAGGTAAAGCTCAGGTACCTTTCTAAGATCTACGACAATTCTTTGCTCTCTCATACACCTTGACACAGAAAGCTCATCCACGCACTGTTCCACGATAAATCTTGGTTCTTCCTCCGTTGCCCATCCTGCCTGAAGATTATTTTCCTTTAGGATATTCCCGGTTTTTTCAAGAAGCCTTTCCTTAATATCATAATCTGCAAGCCTCGTAAAAAGATGAACCTGTGCGTTTTCGTTATGAGTTAAATAATTTCCTGTTTCTTTTATAATATTTTCAAAAAGCTCATCAGATACATCATCCACAGGCACAAGAATCTTTTGCACCATGAGCTGATGGCTTATACCGAAATCCACCCTCGAATCATACGGTGTAATATCTATAATATTATTTACATATCCGGCCGCATTTTCCACCCTCTTTGTGGTTTCATTCGAATCTGTAATAATGTATCCGGCATCTTCAATTATTTCCTTTGTGCCGGGCGTATTAAAGTCGTATCTGTCTTCGTAAAAAGACAAAATCTTTTTCTTATTTTCGAGTACTTCTCTTAAAATATCGATGTGAAGATTATGCATTGCAATGCAGAAAATATCTTCATCTTTTACGGTTTCTGCAAAAGAATTCAAAAGTTCCTTTATTAACTCCTCAAAGCTATCGTAATATTCCTTTGAAAAAGTAAAAGTCTTTTTTAAACTGCCGTTTTCAATATGGTACTCTTTATCTTCCGGATTTATCTCTACATGTCCGTCGTCTTCGTAATGCCTTGCTCTCCAAGTGCCTTTTTGAGACCTAAACTCCATACAATAAACTTTACCGCTTTTATAGGTTTCGGTAAGAGATAGAATTCCCCTGTCATCATAGACGTTTTTTCTTATAATCTCTCCGCCGCTGTATAAATCAACTTCTATGGGATTACCGTCTTCCGCAAACTCAACTTTCGCATACTTTTCTCCGTTAAGATAAGCCAAAACAGCAAACTGAGAATACATAAACTCGATTCCCTCCGGCCAGTTCATATCGTGAAACGAAAAAACTTTGGGTTTTTTTGCCGTGATATCACATAAAGTATCAAAGCATGACCAGTAGTCCAAATGATATACGCCCTGTCTGTGCAAAAAATGCCTGAAGTTCGGAGTAAAGCTAAGTATGATCATCCTAAAAGAAGTTACCGAATTTCTGCCGAAAAGCTGCATCTGCTTTACTGTGTCGTCAAACTCTGTATGTTCTCTTCTTATATACCAATACGGTTCGTTTTCCGTCCATTTGTCTTTGTTGTACCAACTCGGAATAAAATAAAACATAACCCATCTCCTAAAGGAATGACTCATAGGCATCAAGATGATGCACCGCAATCACTTCCTGAATTATACTGCATAAAATACCCGTAAACATCATAACCGATGACGGAAGCATCTCCAAATCACTGTGAATATATCCAAAATAATTTAAATACATCGGAATACCTATACATGCTCCCATTAATACTGCACTAAAAATACTGAGCAAAAATACTCTTCTTCTTATAAACCATCTCGTATCCCATCCGGCCTGCACTCCCGGGATACAATCTCCCGACTTTTGGAACTGCTCGGCAATATCCTTAGGACCAATAAATACAAAAGAAAATACCACCGTAAGCAAAAGCAGCAAAAGCAGATAAACAGCTATGCCGTACGGATTATTGAGCTCTAAAATATTATTAAACGCTTTAAATTCATCGCTTCTCGGAAAAAGTGCAACGAGCACCGTAGCAATCAGTTTCGGAACCATAAAAGCTGCCGATGAAAACATTACCGGCATAACACCTATCGGATTATATTTAATGGCCAGATAGTTTTTATCCGCATGAATATTATGAATGGATACCCTCATAAGCGGCACTCTGTATTCTTTGGATTCCATAAAGATTACAACAAAAAACGCAATAACGGATAACGCAACAGGTATCTCAAGATCCTTATAATTACTGCTTAAAAGTGTATTGACAAGCCCGTCCGTAATATTTACGAGAATAATTGCGGACTGCCCTCCGATGCCGTATTTTTTGTTTCTCGTGCAAAGGAAAATAATTATCATAGCTCCGGTTATCATCTGAGCGCAGACAGCAATCTTTACGAGAAAAAGCATATATCCCGTATCATAAAACTTAAGCTCATCTAAATGAGTTATTGCCATAACGGCTGCCAAAAAAAGCGTAACCGTAAGAGATATTCTGTTTACTTTTTTAGGCGAAGTTCTGCTTCTTAAATCTGAGCTTCTAAAAGCCATAACAATCTGGACAAAGATTGTCGAAAGCATATACGGTGAAATACCGAGAGCAAATAAAGACGTTCTTAGGGCATCTCCCCCGATACTTTGCATAAGAATATTGTTGTTATATCCCAAAAACGGATAAACTTCCGCATTTATCCCATAAAGTGGAATACTTCTTCCAACTATATATATGAGCAAAATCATTATTGTAAATAATATTTTGCCAACAACAAGATTACCTTTTTTAGTCAATTTATTATCCCCACAAATCAGTCAAATTAAATAGGTGGTTATTCCGTGAATAACCACCTATATTCTAACATACTTTTTATTTGATGTTAATTACTCGTCATGATCTTCACGCTCAAGTTCTTCGAGCTGAGCGGCTTTTGTTTTTGCTATTTTTTTCTTCTTTCTCTCATGAAGATCTATACCGAATATTGCAGCTATAACTGCCACAACCCACATGATCGCAGAAGAAATCGGTGATTCGCTAATTCCTCCGAATGCTCCGGCAGCGCTCTGTTCGTCTTCAATGATTGTCGCTTCCTGATTATCCTGATCAAGACTTACCGGCACATCATCTTCACTTGCAGCGGCAGTGTCTGTAAATGCTGCTGCAGCTGCCTGCGAATCATCTATAGTAGTTGTATTTTGCGTAGCAGTAGCTGTCGTTGCATCTGCTGTTGTTGCTGTAGTTGTATCTGCTGTTGTTGCTGTAGTTGTATCTGCTGTTGTTGCTGCGGTTGTATCTGCTGTTGTCTGAGCAGTTTCTCCGTTTGCTGAAGTATTCTCAGCAGTAGCATCGGCCGTAGTATCATCATTGGATATAGCATCAGTTGTGGTTGTTACAGTAGTAGAAGACGCATTGTTTGAGCTGTCATCCGATGCACTCTTTGTTCCGGAAGATGTATTGTTTATAACAACTGCGGCATTTGCCGAAGAAGTGCTTTCGCTTGCGGATATTGATGTGCTCTCGCTTGATGAAACACTGTCCGATATGCTTGTTGAGCTTGACTGACTTGCAGCTTCGCTTGCTGCTGTGCTGTCAGATATTGATATGCTCTCACTTGCAACTTCGCTTGTGGCTGTGCTCATGCTTGTAAGCTTGCTTGTAACCTCGCTCGTCTTTTCAGAGAGGCTCTGAGAAAGTGATGAAGATTTTGCTTCGCTTGATGCAGTACTGTCCGCTATGCTTGTTGATCTTGACTGACTTGCAGATGTACTTGCTGCCGCACTTTCTGCAATACTTGCTGACTTTGTCTCGCTTGCGGCTTTGCTTGCCGACGCACTTCCCGAAAGACTCGCTGCTCTAGACCCGCTTGCAGTTTCACTTGCTGCCGCACTTCCCGAAAGACTTGCTGATCTAGACTTGCTTGCAGTTTCACTTGCTGCCGCACTTTCCGAAAGACTTGCTGCTCTAGACTCACTTGCACTCTTAGCCAAATTATTTAATGACTCGCTTCTTGAAGTACTCATTGCCGCATAAGACTCAGACTGACTAGCAGACTGCGCTTTGCCTTCCGAATACTGAGCCGATGCGCTGGTAAGATCACTTCTCTGCTTTCCGTAATTATCTGTTCTCGCCTTATAATCTTTAACCGAATAAAATGATGTACCCTTTGAACCGAAGTTACCGCTGTATGTTTTATCGTCTGTAGTAGTATATTTTACGTCTTTATTTGCAACGGTTTCGACAAATGTACTGAATTTATAATTTATTGTATATGTTTTATCTTCATTATCGACTTCAGTTGTTGTTGTAATAGATATCGATCCATCATCCTTATTTACGGTAATCTTATCATTACCATCACAAGCAACGCCATCCACATAATAAACAGTATTTCCTTTGCTGTCAGCTCCAACTGTTAGTACAGAATTACTATTTTTATCCGATACATACTTAGCTGTCTTTTCAACAACCATAATACCGTCTACAAAATTGGCATTACTGTTCTTGTTCTGGTCTATACCTTGAATAAGGGCTTTTCCTGTATTGTCTGTAGTCACATAATCAAAATATGCAACCTGTGTATTTCCCAATTTATCAACATAGATAACCTTTACATTATTCTGGTTATAACTTTCGCTGTACCAGTCGCTGCATGTAATCTCTTTAACGTTGTCATTCTGATAAAAATAATACTGAACAAGTAAGTTTGTAAGTTCATCACCCACTCCATAGAAATTGTTCTGATTAGTACCGGATGAATGGTTAAGCGACTGATTTTTTTCTTTTGCAAGTTCAAGGGAAGATTCAAGTTCTGTAATCTTCTTATTAATGTCAACGATGAGCTCCTCTAAATACTTATCTTCATATCCGCTTTTTTTAAAAGCCTCTGATGCTGAGTCAAAAAGCACTCCAAGCGCCGAAAGAGACTCTGACGTTTTACGCTGCTCAGATGCATAACTGTTTGAAAGCGATGCATCAGCTTCAGATATACTTGTGCTCTCTATAATTGAAGCAGAAGCAAGCTGTACCTCTTCCTGCGATAATGAAAGAGATGCAGATGATGATTGAGAGCCTATAGACTCATTCTCGCCGGAAAGTGATGATGCCGCAGAAGCCGCATCACTTGCGAGAGAGTCATTTTCTGCTTTATAAGAATTCGATGCTTTTTCCGACTCTGAAGAAACAGCCGAACCATCCGCTGACGCAGATTCAGATGCGGCCGCCGATGCGTTTGAAAGGGATGTATTCTCGGACTTTAAATTATTGGATGCAGCTGCAGATTCAGATGCATTTGTTTCAGATATTTTGATTTCTTCCGAAGCGATTGCCTTAGATACAGCGGTAGATTCGCTTAAAAGCGCCTGACTTTCAGACTTTATTGCCTCGATCTTTGCTGCTACAGATTCTGCAGGTGTTTCGGATGATGTATTATCATTTTCTGAAGCCACCTGGCTTGCAACGTCATTTGCAGTAGACTGCGGACTTTCTGTCTCATCCGCATATACCACTTCATTTCCCTGAACAATGCTTGTTCCGCCAAAAGCAACTCCCGCAGCAGCTACTCCTTTAAGAACTTTATCAAATTTGTTTTTCTTCATATTGTCATCTCCGTAATCTGTTTTCCCATATATAGAGGTATACCCAAGCCTCATATCCGGTATTTTAGTACCCAAAGTCTAACAAATGTATTACAATACTTAAAAACTTTTAATAATCCGCCCCTTTTATGATACTAAATTTAGGCCAATAGGTTAAAATTCCTTCGGCAACAATCTGATCTTCTTTTACAAAACTGTATGAATACGCTTCTTCCTGAGTCTGGGCAACATTAAGTGAAAGAGCCTCGCTTGCCCAGTATCTTGAATCAAGAGATTCGTTTCTGTTGTCTCCCAAAACGAAATACGAATCCTCCGGAACCTCATAATAAAATCCGTCATTATTATTGGTCCACTCCTCCGAAATATAGTCTTCCTCAAGAGGAGTTTCAGATCCGTTTATATATATTTTACCGTCCGATATCTCAACCGTTTCCCCCGGAAGACCTATAATCCTTTTTATATATTTAAGCTCCTCATCAACAGGATACTTAAATACGATTATATCTCCTCTTTCAGGTTCATCAAAAAGATATGACAGTCTAAATCCCAAAACACTTGTCTCGGCGTCAATTGTTCTTTCCATTGATCCGCTCGGGACATATGCATTTATAAGAATAAGCTTGAAAAGAACAACTGCTATCACAATAGCAATAATAATAATTCTTATATATGCACCGATCTCATTGGCCACTCTTTGTTTTGACTCTGCTTCGGCTTCCTTATCGTAAGCGTTGTCAATTTCTCTGTTTGCTTTATTTCCCATAATCCTGCCCCTTTGATCTACTGCATTTTTTTTGAAACCGTGCAGGCGAGTGCCCCCGGTCCTATATGGCATGACACACTCAAAGAAAGTGGATTCATGATTATATCATGACCCGGAAATGTCTCTTCAAGCTCAGCCTTAAATGAAAGCGCTGTTTCTTTATCCTTTGTATAAGCCATATCTATATAGCAGTTTTCGGCATCTTTGCCAAAACGCTTTTCAATATCGCTCTTTAGAGCCTCTATCATTATCTGCTTGGCCTGCTTCATAGTGCGGGCTTTTGAAAATGTATCAAGCTTCTCACCCTGAATCTGAAGCACAGGCTTGATTCTTAACAAGGTGGCAAGCGCAGCTACCGCAGGAGTAAGTCTTCCGCCCTTTTTAAGATACTTTAATGTATCAACGGTAATATATATGCTTGCGTTAAGAGCATCCTCTTCGAGAATTTTCTTGATCTCTTCGCCGGACTTTCCTTCTTTTGCAAGTCTTAAGGCATCCATGACAGAACGTCTTTGAGTAACAGATATTCTCTGATTGTTTACAACAAAAACCTTACCTTCAAACTCATCCATTGCAAGAGTTGTTGCTGTCGCACATGAACTTGAAAGCCCGCTTGACATAGGAATATATACGATTTCGTCATAATAATCCTCTAAGATTTTATTCCAGGTATCAATCGTATCTCCCGGTGCCGGCATAGATGTTGTAATCTCTGCATCATCATCCTCTAAGAGCTCGTAAAACTGCTCCTGTGATAAATCTATATCTTCATAATAAAGCTTTTCATTAATATAAAACGGCATCGGCATTACATATACGCCAAGTTCTTTTGCTTCGCTTTGTGTTATGCCGCTGTTAGAGTCCGTTAAAACCGCTACTTTACTCACTTTTTATAATCTCCTCTAAAAAAAAAATCCTCTAAAGTGTCAAAGCATATTTTAGCATATATTTAGAATCTTCTCAAGATAAACCAATACATGCTTAAAATTATTTAACTTTCGTCTTCTTCCATCAGATACATTCTCGAGAACAAATCTCCGGTAAATCTGACAGTTCCGTCATATCCTGTAGCAGCATATCCCGGTCTAAGCCTTAAGCCGCTTCTCGTAAGAAGATCTCCGTAGATAACATAGTCTTCTACCTCTCCGTCCATAAATATCTTTTTGGAAATTAGTTTTTGCGCAAAAGAATCATCCTTTATATGTATAGGTGAAGCTGTATTTATAAGGTCACCGAATCGTCTTATGTTAACCTTTATCTCATCATTGTAGATATGATATTTTTTATCTTCCGCAAGTCCTGTTGCAATGAACTTTTCACTCGCCATATTAGGAATCGCCCTTTCCTGGAAAAGCAGACCTGCCGCCCTTTTCTTATCTTTCGAAACTACGGTCCATTCATGAATATTTCCGCTTCTGCCCCTGTAAAAGTCACCGGCAAAAAATACATCTCTCCACTTTTTATACTGACTTGTCTGCTTCTTTACGGCATCCTTTTCTTCTTTTGATATATCGCAAAGATTAATCTCATAGCCCATTACTCCGAAAGACGCAACATTATACCTTGTATTTAGCGGCGATTTTCTCAAGGTCTGATGATTAACGGCCGCCGATACGTGAGCCGAAACCACCGACATAGGATAGCCGTAGGAATAGTTTTCCATCATGTTTACCCTGCAAAGTGCATCAGTATTGTCACTCGCCCAAATCTGAGGAAAATAGCAAAGTATGCCAAGGTCAAATCTGTTTCCACCGGCTGCGCAGCCTTCGAAAAGAATATGAGGAAAGCGCTTTGTTAATACATCCATAATCTGATAAAGCCCAATCATATATCTGTGAAAAAGCTCTCCCTGTCTCATAGGCTCAAGTGTAGGAGAATAAACATCGGTAAAGAAACGGTTCATATCCCATTTTACGTAAGAAATTCCTTCCGTTTCAAAGATTTTGCTCATCGCCTCTATTATATATTCCCTTACATCTTCGTTATTTAAATCAAGAATTCTCTGATTTCTTCCTTCGGAATGATTTTTATCCGGAATCTTAATGGCCCAGTCCGGATGGTTTTTATAAAGATTTGAATTTACATTCACCATCTCAGGCTCTACCCATATGCCGAACTTCATGCCCATATCGTTTATCTTTTTTGCAATCCCGCCAAGTCCGCCCGGCAGCTTCTTTTTATTTACTTCCCAGTCTCCCAGAGAAGATTTGTCATCGTTTCTTTCTCCGAACCAGCCGTCATCCATTACAAAAAGCTCTATTCCGCAATCTGCCGCTTCTTTGGCAAGATTTAAAATAACCTTTTCGTTAATCTTAAAATATGCGGCCTCCCAGCTGTTTAGAAGAATTGGTCTTACCTTGTTTTTCCATTCTCCTCTTACAATGTGGTTTCTGATAAATGAGTGCATATTTCGGCTCATCCTGTTAAAGCCTTCATACGAATATGTCATAACGGCTTCGGGTGCTTCAAACGACTCTCCCTCTTCAAGCTTAAAACAAAATCCCGACGGATTTATTCCGTTTACAAATCTTACCTGTCCAAACGCAGACTCTTCTACGGCCTCGTAGTGATTTCCGCTGTAGATGAGATTAAAACCGAAGCATTCCCCGGTATTTTCCGTAGTATTTTTTCTGTGAAGCATAACAAAAGGATTGGCCCTGCTTGAGCTTGCTCCGATTATTGAAGAATTGACTATCCTGCCCCCATGTATCTCCTGGGTGCATTTATTCATCTCTCTTGCCCACGCTCCGTGGAAGGAAGTAAAAACATAGTCATTATCGTCAAGATCGAGCTGCATGGACATAAGTCTTCTTAAAAATATCCTCTCCGATCCGGTATTAATAAGTTTTGCACTCCTGCATATAATGTCGCAGGCAGCATAGACATAGTAGTGAAGCTCTAAGCAAACATCGTTATTTAATCCTTTCAGATAAATAATAAGTTCTTCAACCTCACCGATTTCTCCATAGGAAGAAGGCAGAGTCTCATAAGTTCCTCTGCCTTTTTTTATCTCGTGAGAATCATAAACCAGATCGACAGTTCTTGATCCGTCGTCTTTTTCAATCTCTATAAACGGCTCTCTTATATCTCCTTTTCCGTAAGAAGAATACTCAAGCCTTTCGTTTTCAAGCGAAAACTGCGGAAAATCCGGATGATAGCAAATCGTATTTCCGTCAGGGAAAGAATGTTTTTGTTTGAGCGCCGCCTCATCCACATGAATCTTTCTTCCGTAGTGCAGCTGCTCGAGCTGACCGCTCGGAAGACATCTGAATGCATAGGTTGTATTTGCGGTATCTAAGGTAAACACTCCGTTATTATAAATTATCATTTTTCAGATTCTCCTATTATGTAAACTAATTTACTGATTGCGTTCCTTAAGTTTTTCATCTATTTCCGCAAGCTTTTCATCCGTAAGAATGTATTTTGAGCGGAACCAGAAAAATGCAATTACCATGAGTATTACAGGAATAATTGTCATTGTCATTCTGAGTCCGAGCTTTGCCGACGCATCAACGGAAAGCGAAAAATCAACAGTCTGGTCTGCTTCCGTTACGGCATCATTACTCAAGGAATTAATCTGTAAGCATACGGATGCAACAAAGGCCGCAACGCCCGATGCAAGCTTAACTACGAAAGTCTGCATTGAAAAAATCACGCTCTCGTCTCTTCTGTTATTCTTTAAATCTCCGTAATCTACGGTATTTGCCAAAAATACCGTTGTAAGTACTGTAAGTACTCCGAGTGCGGCAAATATAAATACAGCCGGGATAATAAGAATCATAACATTCTGCATTGATGTAAATGTAAGTCCCAAAAGAACTATATATCCAACAATAGCCATACCAAGCCCGATAAAGAAAATCTTAAGCGATGAAAAGAATTTTCTGAGCAAAGGATAAAGCAGCATCATTGATAAAATCTGTACTCCGCCGCCTACGGTATTAAAAAGTGTATAGCTTCCGTACCACGCTGTTCCGCCGAAATCATATTTAAAGAAGTAGATTACAAGGTTTGAAGTAATATACATGGCGCAGTTGATAAGCACGATAGAGATTACAACCGCCATTGCCTGATCGTTTGTAACAAGAGCTTTAAACATTTCTCCTACAGAAGCCGTCTGCATATCAACAGTGGATTTTTCCTTAATTGTCACACAGGTAATGGTTATAAATACCACGAAAAGTATTGCGATTATAAGCGCAAAATACTTAAATCCGAGTCTTTCCAAGGTCTGAGCTCCGTCGCCTTCAGAAACAAACATTGCTCCGAGTCCGTGAACGGCAAGCATTGTAATAATAGTAATAAGAGCTGAGCCCACTCCTGCGCATGAACGGGCAAGAGTTGAAAGGCCTTCTCTTTCTTTTCCGCCTTCCGTAAATGCCGGAACCATTGACCAGTAAGGAATATCCATCATTGTATAGGTTACTCCCCAAAGGATGTATGTAATCGCCGCATAAGCGGTAAGTCCGGCCGCATCAAGTGTCGGCGGAGCCGAAAACATAATAAAAAGCACTACGGCATTTGTCACGGTACCTATAAAAAGCCAAGGGCGGAACTTGCCCCATCTCGTCTTTGTCTTTGCAACGATAATTCCCATAATAGGGTCGTTAAATGCGTCAAAAACTCTTGCTCCGAGAAGTATTATACCCATCGCAACAGCGCTTACTCCCAAAATATCCTGGAAATAATAAAGTACATAGCTTGCCGAAAGCATGTATACCATATCTTTTCCGACAGCTCCAAGGCCGTATGCAGCCTTTTCTTTAACAGTTAATTTTGAATTCATATTCTCACCTCATAATCCCACTAACAATTGTTTTTTTTCATTTCCATCGCAAGCTCAACAGCCTTATATGCTCCGTCGTAGATGCCCGCTTTTTTATTCTGAACTATATTCTCACACATATCTTTCAAAAGCCCCTTATCCTTAAGGAAAAGCCTTAGCATCTGCAAGGTATGAGGAATATCTCTCTGCTCCATTGTTCCGTCGCCAATCTCCGCCGAATGGATTGCTCCCCATCTCTCATGTCCTCCGACACGCTTTATAAAGAGCTTCGGCACCGGATAAAACGCAAGCTCGCTCGGCTTTGTGACAAGCACATCGCAGCATCTCATAAGAAGGTTTGTGCAGTATACGGCTTCGAAAATATCGGAATGATAAAAACCGTGTACTCCTCTTATCTCTTTATCAAGAGCCCTGTCTGCAAAATCTTTTGTATCCTGCCAGTCATCAAAATGTTCAACGGATACCTTCTTTAATCCGTCAATTTCATTTCTGAGCTCATCCCACACGTTTTTATAATCACCGACATTTACCATTACCACACATCTGCCTTTTTTAACATGCGGCATGAGATAGTTTAATATAGCTGCAAAAATCTCTTTTTGGGCTCCGGCTCCTCCTATTGTAAGCAAAAACCTTATCGGCTCTTTATTATCCGCTCTTCTTATTCTTCTCTCGCAGTCTTCTTCAATATTTGCCACAAGCTCGTGATCGATATAATGTCCGACGTATTTTATCTGATCTCGCGGAATCTCTCTTAACACCTGATTAAGAGCCATTCCGTTTAAGGTACGATATCCCTGATAAGCCTGATGAGTCTGCACTATATGAAGAGCTCCCTCGGAAAGATGAAGGGCCATCGGCCAGTTATCCGGAATTGCGTTTACAACGTATTTCATTCCCGCGTGAACCGCTGCCTGAGACGGCCAAACGTGAGTTGCCACAACCGGAATGTTTTTCGGAATATTTTTATAAACCGGAGCCATAAGCTCGGCATTTTTCTGGTCTGATGCATTATAAGCAAGCTGCTTAAACACATCATAGTTTACCGGCTCCCAAATCAGCTTATTAAACACCTTGCTTTTGCCTGAGATACGCGATCCCATGGAATACATATCATTCTGCGCACTTATTACCTTTGTGCAGGTTGTCTCCGGAAAAGAATTAAGGTCAAGCCAGTATGGAGTATATCCCATATAATGAGCCGCCGAAGCTATAGCCATGGATATTCTGTAATGTCCGAATCCCATTCTTATATTTCCGACAACAATGCCCTTTTCCTCGTCAAATCCGGTAGATGCATCCACCATAGACTCTGCAATCCTGACATTCTTTATTCCCAAAATATCGCCAAGCTGTCTGTTGTCTTCAAGGGCAAGAGGATAATCCTTCTTAAAATCGTCTCCGTATTTTTTGATGTAGTTTTCCTTGGATTTGCACGCATTATTATATACCGCATCCGGCATCACATTGCCAAAGATACACTTGCTCCTATCCTTCATTGTCTACCTCCTGTTTGTTGATGGTTATGTTAATTTTTATTTTTTCAAAGTTTTCTCCGCAAAGTATTAAAGAGGCTTTTCCGCTTTTACCTTTTGATTTTACGAGAATACCTCCCATGCCGCCAAAAAGAGTAAACATCTTAGGCCCGACAATTTCCGCATCTCCCGTAATTTCGGCAAGCACCGCCTCGTTTGCAAAAGGCATAACGTTATTGTTTTCGTCTTTTAAAGAAAGCCTTATAAGCTCCATGTCATAAGTGCGTTCCTCATTAAGCGTTATCTCATCTTTCTCTGCGCAAAGCTTTAAGCCTTCGGCCGGAGCCTTAACTACAGTCTTTACAACCCTGCCGTCTTTAACAGCCTCAAACCTGTATCCCGAGGACTTTCCGCCCCAGTCCCCTATGTATTTGTTGTAAAGCTCTACCGCATCATCAGGTTTCATTGAGTATTTTACTATAAGCTTTGCTGCGTTTGCGTATGTAAGTTTTGGAATATTATTCATTCCGTATATCGTAGATGCGTTTAAAAGCGCCTTTACGGCCTCATTCTGCTCCTCTGTAAATCCCTCTTCTTTCATCATCTTATCGCCCGTAAAATCATCAATCTTTACAGGCGGATGCAATAAATTCGGAAATCTCTCGTAATCCGGAACAAACTCGCATATAAGCTCATCGTTTTTATAAAATCTCACAAGATCCGCATTTGTAAATGCATAGATTTCTCCTCTTATACACTCGGGCTTTTCGCCTATATCCATAGCCGAAGAAACAAAAAGCACATCCTCCTCTTCCCCCTGCGATGTATAGACTGCTGCCGCAAGCTTCGGATTTCTGAACATATCCATAACGCCGTGATAACATATTCTGTCGCCGCTTCCGAAATCCCTGTGGGTATTGTAGTCGCACATACACCATCCGAAAGATCCGGCAATGTTTTTTTCTCCCGCCGCAGCATCTATTACCGCAGCATGTCTTAGCGCATGCTCCGTTCTTTGATTTTCGTCATCAAAGGCTTTGGTCGGATACATATGACCGTTATACTCCGAAATAAGATAAGCCCTTCCCATATCACTTGTCACATCGCGTTTTTTAGATACCGGCCTTCTTTTTCCGTCATAGTTAAAATCGTTATAGGTATATACATCCTCCAAAAAACTGCTCTTTTTTAAATATCTTACGCCGCCCGTAGGTCTTGTGGGATCGAGGCGTCTTGCGATAAGATTTGTCTTTTCGTATAAAACGTCGCAGTCTTTTGACTCATTTATTCTTACACCCCAAAGTATAATCGAAGGGTGGTTTCTGTACTGCAGAACCATCTCCCTGGTATTTTCATAGGCCTGATGTCTCCATGCTGCGTCACCTATATGCTGCCATCCCGGGATCTCGGTAAATACAAGAAGACCTATTTTGTCGCACTCTCTTATAAAATCCTTGGACTGCGGATAATGGCTTGTTCTTACCGCATTTAAACCAAGCTCGTATTTTAAAATGTGAGCATCCTTTATCTGCATGCTCTTCGGCGCCGCATAACCTATATAAGGATAACTCTGGTGGCGGTTAAGTCCGAAAAGCTTGATCTTTTTTGTATTAAGATAGAAACCGTCGGCCTCAAAAGATATTGTTCTAAAGCCAAACTCTGTTTTGCACTCATCAATAATCTCATCGCCCATATAAAGCACCGATTTAAGAGTATAAAGCACAGGGTTTTCTATGTCCCACTCTCTTACGCCGCTGCATAAAATAAGAGGATTCTTTTTGCCCCACCCGGTCTTTTCGCTTACTGAGACAGTATCTCCCTCAGGGCTAAATATCTCATATTCCACATAAAAATCATCTGCATTTTCCGATTCTTCTATATCTGCTTCTGTATCTAACGCGAGCATATATTTATCACTGCTTTTTCTTATCGGTTTTATAAATACATCCTCAATGTTATTCTGAGGTAAAACCTCAATATAGACATCACGATAAATCCCGCCGTAGGTCATGTAATCTATTACATTTCCAAAAGGCGGAATATTTAAACTCTCGTTTGAATCAAGGATTACGGATACTGTGTTTACGCCTTCTTTTAAATACTTTGTAATCTCAGTTCTAAAAGCCGTATATCCGCAGCCGTGACTTAAAACAAACTCGTCATTAATATAAAGGTCGGCCTTATGAGCCGCCCCTTCAAATGTTATATATATTCTGTGATTATCCCATAAAGAATCATAGATAAGCTCTCTTTCGTAAAAGCTTATTGTCTGATATACAGATTCATCAAAATAGTGAAGCGGTGTAACCGCAACGCTATGAGGAAGTGCTACCTTTTCAAAACCGCCTTCTCTTGCATCTTTCGGCAGAGTGCCTTTTGGAATGTCCCTTTTAAAACTCCAGTTATCGTCTATAAAAATCTTTTTTCTCAATGCCCAATACCCCTACAACATATTTTGCTATATTCTAACATATTTAAGGCTTATCCGCTACTACATCTGAAAATGTTGGACATGAAATTTAATAAGTCATTCTTTAATCAAAAAAATCCCGCCGCATCTTTGATGCAGCAGGACTTAATTTGGGTACGAAAAGTACCTTGTTAGGAAAATTATAAAGTACAACCGTTATCAACAATCATTATCTGACCTGTAACGGCTTTGGCAAGGTCGGAGGCGAAAAACAAAATGGCGTTTGCCTGATCGTCGGTTTCAGCCTCCGGCACACTCATATCCATGTGCTGTGCGCAAATGCCCGCAAATTCCGAGTCGAAGGTACTTAATGCTTCGGGAGTATTAAGTGATGTAGGGGTAGGGCCCGGACACACGGCATTACACCTTATTCCCTTGCCGGCAAATTGTATCGCTATGTTTTTAGTCATACCGATTACAGCCGATTTTGATGCGCTGTATGCTATTCCGGAATTACCGAAAACGCCGCCTATTGATGAAATGTTTATAATAGAACCGCAGCCGTTTTTTTCCATAAACTTAAGTGCTTCTTTTGTAAGGAAAAACACAGAGTCAAGATTTATACCGTTTACCTCAAACCACCAGTCTGAATCTGTTCTTGTAATCGGTCTGTGTTTATCCGCAATTCCCGCGTTATTTACCAAAATATCAAGTTTTCCGAAACGCTTTATACAATCGTCTACAAGTTTTTTGCAATCTCCCTCTTTACTCACATCGGCCTGTACACACAAAACCTGTGCTCCCTTTGCCAAAAGCTCATCTCCGACTTTTCTAAGCTTTTCTTTTCCTCTTGCGGCAAGAACAATATATGCTCCTTCTTCAGCAAATATCTCCGCTGTTCTTTTTCCGATTCCGGAGATTGCCCCGGTTATTACGGCTACTTTCTTATCCAAAAGTTTTGTTTGCATTTTCATTTCATCCTTTCGTTTTTCTTATTTTCCGATACAGTTGTCATCGATTCTTAAAATCAGAAGAATTGCAAATAAATCAAGTGCTGCTATTATGCCGTATGAAAGATTGTAAGCTCCCGTCTGTTTAAGACTGAAAGCAAGAATGATAAACGCAAATGAACGAACAATATTTGTAATAGGATTAAGTATTCCCATTGCTCTTACAAAATCAAATCTTCCGAATACGGTAGCTGTCATTGAAGGGAAAAGATTTCCTATTCCTCCGATACCGATACCGGTAAAGAAGATTGTAAGATAAAGAACAATCTCGTTATTTGTAGGAATAGCGCAAAGCACAAGTCCCACAAAATACCAAAGCGCATACATAACAGATGCTTTCTTCGTGCCAAACTTCTGATCGAGCCACCCCGTAAGATAGCTTCCGAATAAACCTATAATTGCACATACGCTCATTGAAGCAATAGCTTTAGGAGGCTCCCAGCCTGCCATTATAAGTCTCGGAATCATTCTGCTTATTAAAGATACGGTTACAATAATTAAAATTCCGTATCCTATACCTATCTGCCATACCTGCTTGTTTGTAAGCAGTTTTTTAGGTGTCCAGGGTGATTTATATTCTCTTGCTTCCTTTAAAGACGCTTCAATCTCTTCTTTGGTAAATGAGCCGTTATCAGGTGCGCATCCGAGTTCTTCCGGATTATCTCTTATAAGAATAAATGCGATAATACCTCCTAAAGCTAAGATTGCACCCATGATATAAAATGAGTTGAAGAAATTTGTCTTAGCGACAAAAAACATAAGTAAAGGAACAAAGGTGGCAGACGCAAGGTTCTGGCCCATTGTAGCCCATCCTAAGGCAAGGCCTTTCTTTTTGGGAAACCAGCTGGCCATAAGAGCGTTAGCTACCGTCCAGCAGTAACCCATACCCATAAAATTAACAAAGGCCGTTACTATACCGAATCCGGTTACAGTGGATACCAACGCATAAAGCATGAAGCTTACGCCTCCCAAAATACCGGTGCAGAGCGCCCCAAGTCTGATGCTCTTTCTGTCAATAAAAAACGACCATACCACAGCTCCCAAAAGTCCAAACCAGCTTGCCGGTGTGGTTATACCCAAAAGAGCCGCCTCATCAACGTTATGAGTCTGCGCGAAACTTGATACTATAGTATTAAGTCCGTCTGTGCACATTCCGGAATAAAAGTAGAAGAATATACCGGCGATAACTATCATCAGCCAGCCTTTACTTCCGAAATTGCTGCTTGTGTTTTTTTGATTTTCCATTTCTTTTTCCTCCCATGGAACATTTTAAAATACCCTTTGATAAACAATTATCAATACACTCGTATTCTATTTCCCACAGGACAGTAAGTAAAATTCATTTAAAAATATAACGCTATAACCCAAAGATTAATATCAGTAAAAATGCGGATTTGTCAAAGCTTGTTATGTCTTACAGGTTATAACGGTATACTTAAAAATGTATTTTAGGATGGACGGTCTTTTAAACTATAATGGGGTAAATAAAGGAGATAAATTATGGAATATTCACAACTGAAATATTTTCAGGCCGTAGCTAAAACCGAAAACATTTCAAGGGCCGCAAATGAGCTGTATGTAACTCAGCCGAATCTTAGCAAAAGCATAAGCCGTTTGGAAAAAGAAATAGGAGTTCCGCTTTTCGACCACAGAAAAGGAAAGATAGTATTAAACGACTACGGACGCATATTCTTAACCTCTGTAAACTCCTGTTTTGATGAGCTTTCAAAAGGCGTATCAACTATAAAAAAGCTTTACGACACCAACCAAAACTACCTTCTTCTGGGGAGCTCAATCAATGACTTCCTTCCGGATCTTCTTGTGGATTTTGCAAGTATTCATCCGGAGATAGGTATAAGACAGATAGAATGCTCTCTAAAAGACATAGGAAGCCGTATTTTGGCCGGAGAAATAGAAATAGGTATAACCTCTAAGCCGCTTGACGATTCATTATTTAAATTTGATCTCATGGGTGAAAAAGAATTCGTGATTTTAACCGGTCCTACCCATCATCTTGCAGACAAAAAAGAGATATCCATTAAAGAGCTTTCAGATGAAGCTTTTATTTGCGACTCCTCAAGAATGGACAGGGATAGGCTAAACGATATCTGTCAAAAAAACGGCTTTGAACCAAACATTGCCTTCGATGTTGAAAACAGCGACCTTATTTACAGCCTTCTTACTTCAAACAGCTACGTCTGTTTTATGCCGAGTGCTCAGATTGTAAAGATAAAACGTGATTATCCGTCCTCAAACATTCACATGATAAATATAACAGACGAACTTCCGCCGGCCATAATAGGTATAACATACAAAAAAGATTATATTTTTTCAAATGCAGCCAAAATCTTTGCCGATTTTGCCCACGAATGGATAAGTCGTGAACATATAGAAACAATGAAAATAATATCTACCTTCTGCTCATAAACGCATTCCTAATATGGCTGATATCTTCTCCTGTAAATGCAATCACATCAAAGCGGCACGGTGTGGACATTGAAAGCCCCCTGGACATAAGAAAACATTGTGCCACTTTGGTGATTGTCACCTGTTTTTTATAATTTACCGCAAGCTCGGGGCCTCCGCCCCACCTGCTTTTGCGGTATTTTACTTCCGTAAAGACATAATACTCATCATCTTTTGCTATTATGTCTATTTCCCCGATTCTGCATCTGAAGTTTCTTGCGACAATCTTATATCTTTGCTTTAGAAGATATCTTACGGCAAGTTCTTCATATTCTTCCCCTACTTTTCTTTTGTTAATGCTTTAGCCCTCCTTTTATGTAACAAATCGGCTTACTTTTTAATCCAACCACTCTTTTATTATATCCGGCGATGAGTGAATATAT
Organism: Eubacterium sp.; assembly: GCA_024698965.1. Taxonomy (GTDB): domain Bacteria; phylum Bacillota; class Clostridia; order Lachnospirales; family Lachnospiraceae; genus RUG14243. The sequence continues at coordinate 21,447 of JAILQM010000075.1, forward strand.
AGAGCCTTTCACTCATTATAAAACTAAGTGTGTTTAAAGCAAATCTTAAATTGAAACTCTTTTTCAAATTCTTAATATAACATTTTTTAAAAGCCGATTTTAGTTCATTATATCTATCTTTCGAATCCTTGTTTTCAAAATCAAGATTGTTATATGCTTTGATAAAAATACCTACCGTATCCGCAAGTGTTTTCCTTGCAAAATCATATTTTTCGCAGGATAAAAAGAAATTGCTTCTGCTAATCATAGCTTCTGCAAAATCAAGATTTTTGGCAGAATATGCCGAATGCATTATACTCCCCTGTCTGCACAGATAATTATAAAGCACATCATCCGTAACGGAAATTTTCCCGGCCCTGTGTATAAGAGGAGCAATAACAAACTCATCCTCATAATTTTTTCCCAAAGGATAACTTATATTTTCCCACAAATCCTTATGATAGAGCTTGTTCCAAGCCACAACGCAGCATCCGGGCTCTTTTTTATAAAGCTGCCAAAAACCTTCTTCATCATATACGCCTTTTGGCAGTGAGTTTATTTCCGTAACGCGTCCAAACTCATCAACGCATTTTCTGGAGCATACCGAAAGAAGGGTCCCGTTTTCCGCTACAGACATATAAAGGCTTTCAATCATGGTTTTATCAAGATAATCGTCTCCGTCTGTAAATGCTATCCACTTCCCCCCTGCTTTTTTTATTCCTTCGTTTCTCGCATCGGAAATTCCGCCGTTTTCTTTAAATACATAGATGATTCTGCTGTCGGATTTTTCAAGCCTTTTAATAATATCTCCGCTTTTATCAAAAGAGCCGTCATCCACAACTATAATTTCAAGATTTTCATATGTCTGATTGCAGATGCTCATTATGCATTTTTCAATATATTTTTCCAGATTATATACCGTAACAATTACGGATATAAGCGGTTTAGTGCAAACATCATTCATATCGCCAAACTCTCTAAGTTACACGGATTTATATTTACCTATGAGTTCAAAAAAGCCAAAGTCCCTCGTTTTTATCGCCCATATCAGATCTTTTAAATCCGCCGGCACTTCGTCATCTTTTATAATATCTTCCTTTTCCAAAAATTCACAATAGACGTTAAAATGCGCTCTTCTTATATCTTCATCCTGAGCCAAAAGTCTCTTATAACCAAGAATCGATTGGTTAATCAGATAAATCCTGTAGTCATAATCCACAGGCAAACCTAATTTATTTCTCTCCTCATATAAAAGTATTGTTATCCAGAGATGATCTAACGCCTCTTTTGTCTTTCTTACAACGGAAATACTGTTTAGATTATTGCGGTAATAATATACAATTTTGTTTAATCCGTATATCCTATCGGTCAGATAGTATAAAATCTGCGAGCATATAGAGTCCTCGTATAAATAGTCCTCATTAAACCTAAGATTATTAAACAGAGACGACCTGAAAAGTTTAGAAACGGGATAACCCGAAAGCTCGGTTTTCTTAATCTTTGCGTCTTTATGTTCGGTTGTAAAATATACTCTGTTTTCATCAAGACATTTCATGCCGCCTTCCAAAATATCGGCATCAAATTTATATGCGGCTTTCAGCATATGTTCAAGTGCCCCCTCAGCCAGCCAGTCATCTGAATCCAGGAAAAGCACATACTTTGCTTTGACAAGTTCAAGCGCAGCATTTCTTGCCGAAGAGCACCCTCCGTTTTCTTTGTGAAAGGAGCGAATATTATAATACTTTTTCGCAAACTCATCTATAATATCCCCCGTCCCATCCTTAGATCCGTCATCGGAAACTATTATTCTGTAGCTATAGTCGGTCTTTTGATTTAAGCATGATAAAAGACATTTTTCTATATATTCTTCACAGTTATATGCAGCTATTATAATATCGAGATCGTATTTTTCTTCCGTTTTTCTCTCTGTATCCAAAATGCAGGAATTGTCTCTTTTAGGCCGAATCTTTTCAAGAAGCATATAATCTTCTTTTACATCTTCTTTTTTTAGGACATTTTTCCCGATAATGAAATTTTTTTGAACTTTGTAAATCATTTTATAAAGTCCGCTTACTCTTAAGGCCTTATTAAAAGCTCTGCTTAAAAAATTTTCCTCCATACTATAAAATTCTCCTTACGCCCGGTACCTTTTTTAATACCACAACTATAGCCAGTGAAATCATAATAACAAATACTCCGACAAAAGCACTTGCCAAAAGAGTTCTCCATATCGGGCTGTGGGGAACAATCTTCCAGGCTATATGTATGAGAATATAATGTATAAAGAAGATTCCGAGTGAGTTTTCGGATATCATTCTTATAATCTTAATCTCCTTTTTTATGCTAAGAGACATAACATATATCATAGTAACGGTTACAAAAGCC
>JAILQM010000086.1 GCA_024698965.1 Eubacterium sp.
AGAAAAAACACTCGGCAGACTTTTTAATGTTTTGGGCGAGCCGGTTGACGGAGGAGATCCGATTGATGATGCTCCGAAGTGGTGTATTCACAGAGACCCGCCTTCATTCGAAGAGCAGAGCCCGGTAGTTGAAATGCTTCAAACGGGAATAAAGGTTATCGACCTTCTTGCCCCTTATTCAAAAGGCGGAAAGGTCGGACTTTTCGGAGGCGCCGGAGTAGGTAAAACAGTGCTTATTCAGGAGCTTATACAAAATGTTTCAAACGATGGCGGATATTCCATCTTTACCGGAGTAGGTGAGCGTTCGAGAGAAGGAAACGATTTATGGACAGAGATGGCAGAGTCGGGCGTTCTTAAAAATACAGCTCTTGTATTCGGACAGATGAACGAGCCGCCCGGAGCGAGAATGAGGGTTGCTCAGACGGGACTTACAATGGCTGAGTATTTCAGAGACGAGATGCACCAGAACGTGCTTCTTTTCATAGACAATATTTTCAGATACGTGCAGGCGGGCTCGGAAGTTTCAGCCCTTTTGGGAAGAATGCCTTCCGCAGTCGGATATCAGCCCACACTTGCAACGGAAGTAGGTGAGCTTCAGGAAAGAATCGCATCCACGAAGAAAGGATCTGTAACATCTGTTCAGGCCGTATATGTGCCTGCGGATGATTTGACTGACCCGGCACCGGCTACAACCTTTGCGCATCTTGATGCTACAACCGTTCTTTCAAGAAAGATTGTTGAGCAGGGTATTTACCCGGCGGTAGATCCTTTGGAGTCTACATCAAGAATCTTAGAGCCGGATATTGTAGGTCAGGAGCATTATGAGGTGGCAAGAAAGGTTCAGGAGTATCTGCAGAAATACAAAGAGCTTCAGGACATTATTGCAATCCTCGGTATGGAAGAGCTTTCGGATAACGATAAGCTTGTGGTTTACAGAGCAAGAAAGATACAAAGATTCCTGTCCCAGCCTTTCCATGTGGCCGAAAACTTTACCGGAGTTGAAGGCAAGTATGTTTCGGTTCAGGATACGGTTAAAGGCTTTAAGGCTATACTTGACGGAGAGATGGATGAGTATCCGGAGGCTGCGTTCTTTAATGTTGGAACAATAGAGGATGTTAAAGAAAAGGCTGCAAAAATGCAGTAAGGAGACAATATGGCAGTAACAATGGGATTATACCTCGTGGCCTGCGACAGGCTCTTTTACGAGGGAAGAATTGAACATATTACCGTGCCTACGGCAGACGGTGAGCTTGGCATCTGGCCTAATCACGAGGAGCTTTTCATTGCCATAAGTATGGGCGAGCTTAGGTTTGTCAAAGAAGACGGAGAACAGGTCGATGTCTTTGTAACGGAAGGCTTTGCAGAGGTTGCCAATAACAGAATGAAGATTATGGTTCAGACTATTGAAAAGCCCGAAGAGATTGATATTAACCGTGCCAAAGAGGCCGAGGAGAGAGCCAAGGAAGCTTTAAGACAAAAGAGAAGTATTCAGGAATACCATCAGACAAAGGCTTCACTCGCAAGAGCTATGGAGAGAATGAAGCAGGCGAGCAGACATTCTCATTAAAAATAATACATTTTAAAAGAATTGTTAGCACTCTTTTTGAAAGAGTGCTAATTTTTTATTGACTTTCGTTTTTTGGTGATATATCATTACTTTTGCAGAGAAATTTTTAGAGAAGGAGTGTTTAGAAATGACAGAAAAACATGGAAGCCTTTCAATTAACAGCGAAAATATATTTCCGATAATTAAAAAGTGGATGTATTCGGACCACGATATTTTTATCAGAGAGCTTATTTCAAACGGATGCGATGCTATAACAAAGCTCAAAAAGATTGATGTTATGGGAGAGTACGATCTTCCGGATGATTATGAGCCTAAGATTATCGTAAAAGTAAACGATAAAGAAAAGACATTAAAATTCATAGATAACGGCCTTGGAATGACAGCGGATGAGGTTGAAGAGTATATTAACCAGATTGCATTTTCCGGCGCCGAGGCATTTTTGGAAAAATACAAAGACAAATCGGATGACAATCAGATTATAGGTCACTTCGGACTCGGATTTTATTCGGCATTTATGGTAGCCGACGAAGTGCATATCGATTCTCTTTCTTATAAAGAAGGTGCAACGCCTGTACATTGGGAATGCGACGGCGGCACAGAGTTTGAAATGTCGGACGGTAAAAAAGAGGGAGTGGGTACAGAGATTACCCTCTTTATAAACGATGACTGTCTTGAGTTTGCAAACGAGTACAGAGTTAAAGAAGTTATCAAAAAATACTGCTCGTTTATGCCGACGGAAATCTTCCTTGAGAATGAAAACGCAGAGCCTGAGTATGAGGACATCGAAAAGTCAGAACTTACCGAAAAGGATGTAGTTAAGGAAGAGTACACAAAAGAAGCCGTAACAAGAGAAGAAGAAAAAGAAGACGGCACAAAAGAGACTGTGGAAGTATCACCTGCCAAAGAAATGGCCAAGATTTTAAAGCGTCCGGTTGCTTTAAACGATACTACCCCTCTTTGGACAAAGAATCCGAGTGAGTGTACGGAAGAGGATTATAAGAAGTTCTACCGCACAACATTTAACGATTATAAGGAGCCGCTTTTCTGGATTCACCTTAATATGGACTATCCGTTCAACTTAAAGGGTATTTTATACTTCCCTAAGATTAATCTTGAATATGAGTCGGCTGAAGGCGTTATAAAGCTTTACAATAACCAGGTATTTATCGCCGATAATATTAAAGAAGTTATTCCTGAGTTTTTGATGCTTCTTAAGGGCGTTATAGATTGTCCGGATCTTCCGCTTAACGTATCGAGAAGTGCGCTTCAAAACGACGGTTTTGTTACTAAGATTTCCGACTATATTACCAAAAAGGTTGCGGATAAATTAAGCGGAATGTGCAAAACCGAAAAAGAAAACTATGAGAAATACTGGGATGACATCAGTCCGTTTATTAAGTACGGATGCCTCAGAGATGAAAAATTCTGTGAGAAGATGAATGACTACATTCTCTTTAAGGATTTGGACGGAAAGTATCAGACGCTTCCTGAACTCTTAAAGCCGCAGGATGAACCGGCAGAAGATGATGCTAAAGAAGAAAACACCGATGATGCGGCAAAAGAAGAGAAAGAAAAAGAAACCATCTTTTATGTAACAGACGAGCTTACTCAAGGTCAGTATATCAAGATGTTTAAAGAAAACGATATGAACGCCGTTATTCTTACTCATCCTATCGACCAGTCGTTTATCTCAAAACTTGAGGCTACAAATGAAAGCTATAAGTTCATGAGAATAGACAGCGATATTACGGACGCTCTTAAAGAGGAGGTTTCGGAAGATGAATTAAAAGATGAGCTTGAAAAACTCACGGAAACTTTCAGAAAAGCTCTTTCAAAGGATGATCTTAAGGTAGAGGTTCAAAAGCTTAAAGATGAAAATATTTCTTCTGTTATAACTCTTTCCGAAGAGTCGAGAAGAATGGCCGATATGATGAAAATGTATTCTATGGGAGGCGGAATGCCTGACTTTGGCAGGGATGAAACTCTTACGCTTAATGCAAACAACGCGCTTGTAAAATACATTTTTGAAAATCCCGAAGGAGAAAACGCAGAGGTATTCTGTAAACAGCTTTACGATCTTGCAAGACTTTCCAATGCTCCGCTCTCTCCGGAGGAGATGACAGAGTTTGTAAAACGCAGTAATGAGGTTATGCTTCTCCTTGCAAAATAAAGTTTTTGCGTTGAAAAAATAAATTGTGAGCAGTTTTTTGTGCATATTGCACAAAAAAACTGCTCATTTTTTGTAAACTTTGTTAACACTTACTCGTTGCAGTTTGTTATAATAACCATCGTAAAAACCCCCCAATACATTATATAGTTTTTACTATATTATAGTTGTTATACTATAATACCCCATAGTAAAAATACCTTCTCCTATAAGGTGATGCTTCGACAGATCACCTTATAACAAAGCCTTCGGTCCCCCGCCGGAGGCTTTTTTCTGTGCAAATTCAGACTGTATGTAAAAACCTGTTTTTGAACTTTAAATCTGAAGTTACAAAAAAGTTTTAAAATATTTATATGGTGTAAGAATTATGTAAGAAACCTGTTTTATAGTATAATGTAGAGAAAGGAGGGAGAGATCTTATGAGCCGAATCCTGGTCGTTGAAGATGACAAGTATATAAGGGACGCCATAAGTATTCTGCTTGATAAAAACGGATATGAAGTGCTTTTTGCCGAGGATGGCGTAAAAGCGGTTGAATGTATGCAGCAGAATCCGGATATGGTTGTAATGGATGTAATGATGCCAAATATGGACGGCGTGGAAGCGTGTCGCAAAATCAGGCATTTTTCCAACATCCCGATTTTATTTCTGACGGCGAAATCACAAATAATGGATAAGATGGAAGGCCTTGAGGCAGGCGGAGACGATTATCTGGTAAAGCCTTTCCACAATGAAGAGCTCCTTGCGCGAATATCCGCGCTTTTAAGGAGATACAATGAGTATAAAGGAAATGAGAATACCTCTGGTAGCGGTTACATTATTTCCGGCGATTTAAGGGTAAGTGAAAAGTATAATGAGGTTTGGAAGAATGATGAAAAGATTGAGCTTTCCGAAACGGAATATCAGCTTTTGAAGCTTTTCATGAGTAATAAGGGTAGAATTCTTTCAGGCAAGATGATTTACGAGTCAGTATGGGATGAACCGTATTTTTACGATTCGAACAATGTAATTATGGTTACGATCAGAAGGCTCAGAGTTAAGATAGAAGATGATTCCAAAAAGCCGACGCATATAGTTACGGAATGGGGAAGAGGTTATAAGTTTGTTTAGGAAAATTAAAAGTCTTACGGCACAACTTAATATTTGGATAGCAATTTCCCTGGCTGTATCTGCGCTTGTGTTTTTTGCGGCCAGCAACTTCGTTCACGGAAAGATGGACGAATACTTTAATTCGGATGCTTATGAGGCAAAGATCAATCAAAAGAATGCAGATCGCTTTGCCGAATTTGTCTCATCCAATGATGTATCTTCGGAGGATTTTGAGGTTATAGATGAATATGTACAGTCGCAGATGACATTCATTTATGTATACAGAGACGGAATAATGGTTTACGCTCCGTATTATACTCAGGAAGAACTCGAGGAATATCAGTACGAAGAGGCGGATTACGAAGACTATTATGTTTTTACCATAAGTTTTTCGGATACGGATTGTCATGTGGCTTTCTATGATTACAGCAGCGAGCAGGTTAAGAGTTTTGCAACTGTTGTGATATTTTTCGTAAGCGCGCTGCTTTTCTTCCTTCTCATATATATGGGAATGAGAAGACCGCTTAAAAGAATTGCAAAGCTTAATGAGAGTATACACATCTTAGAGGGAGGAGACCTTGATTATCATATAGAAAGTCAGGGCAATAACGAGATAGCGACTCTTTCGGAAAGTCTCGAGAATATGAGAATAGCTTTTAAAGAAAAGCTGCAGGATATAATCGATATGGAAGAGGCCAGCAATACTCTTGTAACAGAGATGGCGCATGACATAAGAACGCCTATTACATCACTTCAGATGTACCTGGATTTCGCGCTGGAAGAAGCCGAAAAAGAGGGAAAAAGTGAAGAACTTAAAAGCTATATAAGGAAGGCAAAGGAAAACACGGAATTTATTAAGACATTTTCAAACGATACCTTTGAACTCTTCCTTATAAACAGCTCAAAGGTGTATATGCTTGAAAAAGAAGAGTTTAATTACGCTATTAGCGAGCATTTATCCTTTATGGAAGAATACTTAAGGAGCTGCGGCTTTAGTATTGAAGAAGATTTTGCGATTAATAATGATGAAACGGAGATTAATCACGAAGTTATCAGCCGCCTTATGAGTAATATTACAAAGAATATTGAAAGATACGCCGATAAATCCGTGCCTATTAAGATCGGTACAATGGAAGAATATGAAAAGATTGTTCTTTATTTTGCAAATAAGGTAAAGGATGAGGAAAGCTGTGAAGAGAGCACGGGACTCGGCAAGAAGATAATGGAGAGACTTATGAATACCTTAGGCGGTGAATGTGTGATTAAAGAAGAAGGCGGAAGATACGAGATAAAGCTTATTTTCCCTAAAATAAAGGAGAATAAATAATGGTTTTCAGCAGTCTTGTATTTTTAAATATGTTTCTGCCGATAGTGCTTTTACTTTACTTTGCGGTACCGGCAAAGGCAAGAAACTTCGTACTTCTTCTGGCAAGCTTATTCTTTTATGCATGGGGTGAGCCTGCTTATATAGCAATTATGATCTTTTCGTCCGTATTTGATTATTGTAACGGACGGGCGATAGAGTTTTTTGATATAAAGGGGAAGGCCACGGGTAAAAAAATCGTCCTCTGCTTATCCGTGGTTGGTAACCTTGCAATCCTCGGTGTATTTAAATACGCGGATTTTATAATAGGAAACATTAACAGCTTTACGGGAGCAGGTCTTTCGCTTTTAAATGTTGCACTTCCGATAGGAATATCGTTTTATACCTTCCAGACAATGTCTTATACGATAGATGTCTACAGAGGCAAAGCGAAGGCTCAGCACAATATTTTGGACTTTGCAACCTATGTATGTATGTTCCCGCAGCTTATAGCCGGACCTATTGTAAGATATACCGATGTTGCGGCTGAGCTTAGCCAAAGAAAAATACTTCTTTCAAATGTGACATCGGGCATTCAAAGGTTTGTAATCGGTCTCGGAAAAAAAGTTATTATAGCCAATCAGATGGGAGCTCTTTGGGAAGAAATATCTTCATCGGGCGCACTTAATACATCTGTAGCCTGGCTTGGAGCGATATGCTATACTTTTCAGATTTACTTCGACTTTTCGGGGTATTCGGACATGGCCATAGGACTCGGAGAAATTTTGGGATTTAATTATCCGGAAAACTTTGATCATCCTTATGAATCAAAGTCGGTGACAGAGTTCTGGAGAAAGTGGCACATGACCTTATCGAGCTGGTTTAAGGAGTATGTATATATTCCTCTCGGCGGAAACAGATGCGGACTTTTAAGACAGATAGTTAATCTTTTTATTGTATGGTCACTTACGGGTATATGGCACGGAGCCGGATGGAATTTCCTTATGTGGGGAGTATATTATTTCATCCTGCTGGTGCTTGAAAAATTTGTCTGGGGAGGGGCGCTTGAAAAGCTGCCGGACTTTTTCAGACATATATATGCGATGCTTCTTGTAATAATAGGATGGGTAATCTTTGCAAACGAAAGCTTTGATTCTGTAATAACCTATCTTAAGGCTATGATAGGTATGGGCACTGCAAATACAATGTTTTTGTACTATTTAAGAACTCATATTGTAATACTTTTGATTGCTGCGGTGGGTTCTACGACAATACCTAAGAGATGCTTTTTGTTTATCACAGGAAAGCTCAAAAGAGATGAGACAAGGGAAGTTATTAAAAACGTACTTACGGTTTTACTTTATATAATCTGTGTGGCATTTTTGGTAGGGGATACTTATAATCCTTTCCTTTATTTCAGGTTTTAGAGGTGGACAATGAAAGCGATAAGAATTATTTATATTATCATCTTTGCCTTGCTGTTGACATTGCCCGGGATATATATTTTGGCAAGTGATGATAAGGAGTTTTCGGAAAATGAAAACAGGTATCTGGCCGGAGCCCCCGAAATAACCGCAGAAAGATTTCTGAAAAATAAGCTCCAGAAAGATATGACCGACTATATAAGCGATCAGTTCCCGGCAAGAAATACATTTATGGAGACGTCTACGGAGATTAAAAAGGTTGCGGGATATAAAGATATAAACGGAGCATATTTAGGCAGCGACGGATATTATTTCGAGAAGATATCGGACACGGATATTGAGGATAAAAAGCTAAAAGCCAATATGGCAACCATTAATAAATTTGCCCTAGGTAACGGGCTTGATACAAGGGTAATGCTTGTGCCTTCGTCCGGAAGCGTGCTTACCGAAAATATGCCTGATGGGGCAAAATGCTATGATTATGAGGCTCATCTTCCCGCGGATACGGATTTTAAAAACATAAGTATTTTAAATGCGTATGAAGTCCTCTCACAAGAGGCTAAGGCAAGTCAGGTCTATTATAAGACGGATCATCACTGGACGTCCTACGGAGCATATTTGGGAAGCAGCCTTTTAAAAGAGTCTGCCGGGCTTGAAATAAAAAGCTATGATTATTATGAGCCGGATGTGGTAAGTAAGGAGTTTTACGGCACTCTTTATTCCAAGGTGCTTGATAAAGAGGCAGAGCCCGATACCATGGAACTGCCAAAGAATCTGCCGAGCGTAAGCGTAGAGGTTGCGGGAGGAAAAGATAAACTAAACGGTATTTACGACGAGGCAAAGCTTGAAGTTAAAGATAAATATGCGGTATTTTTCGGAGGTAACTTCGGAACGGTTAAAATAAATACCGGAGCAAATACGGGAAGAAACCTTCTTGTTATAAAGGATTCTTTTGCAAACTCCTTTGTGCCGTACCTTTTTGAAGACTATGACAATATAGTTATGGTAGACTTAAGATTCTACAGCGGCGGGGTATCGGATATAGTAAAAGAGTGTGACATTAATGAGATGCTCGTACTTTACGAGATGAGTAATTTTGCCAAGGATATGAATTTTTATAAAATTAAATAATGAAAGGTGAAAAAGAAAATGGAAGAAACAAAGAAGAAAAATGAGGGATGGAAGATTGCGATTGCAATCATTCTCATCATAGGTGTGGCAGCAGCCATTGCAATGTCATCAATGACATATTTAAGACTCGACTCTTATCTTGCCGAGCTTGAAAAAGAAGAAAATACGGAAACAACGGAAAATGATGTTGTTATTATGGATGAATATAAGATTGAGGCTACAACTCAGATTTCCGATGCATATATTTCGGGAGATACATCATCACTTTCCGACAGGGATAAAGAAACTTTGGATATGGCATCAAAAGTTTTAGATGAAATAATTACAGACGATATGTCTGATTTTGAAAAAGAAAAAGCAGTATATGACTGGATGACAACTAAGCTTGGTTCTGACAGAGGAGTACTTACCGTAGTGCCTTCTTCGGGTGAGGATTCCGACAATCCTTACGGAGTTCTTAAATACGGAAATGCCGTTTGCGTAGGTTATGCGACAACATTCAGACTCTTTATGCAGATGATGGATATCGAGTGTATGGTTGTTCATAACAGCGAAGCTTATCATTCATGGGATTTGGTTAAAATTGACGATCACTGGTATCACACAGATATCTACAGCGATTCGGATTCAAATACATATGCACATTTTAACCTCAATGATTCGATGATGGCAAACCAGCAGTCGTGGGATACCGATTTCTTCCCTGCAGCAGATTCGCTTCAGTACAATGTTGCTTACCAGAACATGGAAACATTTGACAGCATTGATGAGATTCCTTCTATAGTAAAGGAAAAATTTGATGAGGCCAAGGGCTCTGTAACATTCTGCATGACATATTCGGGAGAGGTAGATGAAGAGCTTGCTTCAAGAGCTGTTGCGGTTATGCAGATTATTGAAAACCAGCTTATGAATTATTCAAGCAACTACTATGTCGGATCCTACGGATGGTCATATTCCGAGGATGACAATATTTACTTTATGACAGTTAATTTAAGCGTATATAACGGAGAAGAAGTTGATACAAACGATGCGCTTACGGAAGAAGAGCAGGAAGAATTTACCAACTCAATCTACGAGATGTTCTCTGATTTGTATGGCGGATCCGAGTATGATTATTCGGAAGAATATGTTGATGATACTGAAAACTATGATGTTTCCGAAGAAATAACGGATGAGTCTGCTACAGATGAATACAGCACATCTGAAGATGAAGTTGTTGTAATGGATGAAGAAGGTGAATAAATGAAAAAAACACTTATATGTATGATAGCCGCACTTGCACTCTTTGTGTGTGGGTGCGGAGCAAACGGAGCAAGCGGTGATGCCGAGATTGTAAGTATGTACGATCTTTCGAAGGCTATGCTTGCGGCAGATGAGACTCTGCCTGATATGACAACCGTATCAAGCAATGATGAAGATGCGGAAAATCTTTTCGGATATTTATCCGATCTTGAATACGACAAGGTT
>JAILQM010000043.1 GCA_024698965.1 Eubacterium sp.
GCATGAGAATAGAGTCTGTTAACGGAAAACATTCCCGGATCCCATCCGCAAGAAATAACGCCTATTTTTCCGCCTTCTTTTGCCGCATTATCCACTGCCGCAAAATGAGTAGGTATATTTGCATGAGTGTCAAAACTGTCAATTACATTATAATCTTTTGCATATTTCGGAGTCATTTTCGGCAAATCTGTTGCACTTCCTCCGCAAATAATAAGCACATCTATATCATTTTGCATATGTGAAAGTTCATCTGCACTAAGAACTTTTGCTCCCGGTGTATTTATCTTTAAATCTTCCGGATTTCTTCTGGTAAAAACATATAAAAGTTCCTGATCTTCATTCGCGTTTACAGCCTTCTCAACACCTCTTCCGAGGTTTCCGTATCCTAAAATTCCTATTCTCATAATTTCCTCCTTATGATATATATAATCTCATTGGCAATTATATCATTTTTCAAATATAATAGTAAAGAAACGTAAAGGAGGAGTCTATGTTTAACTTGTATTATTTAAAAATTTCGGAAGAACATTTTTCAAAGGCCGATACCGAACTCATGAAACATGTATCCGATAAACGCAGGTCAAAAATAGAAAGATTTAAGTTCGACAAAGATAAAAAGCTCTCTCTTTATGCAGCTCTTCTTACAAAAATGCAGCTTTCATGCCTTACCGGCATGTCTCCTTCAGAGCTTGAATTTTCCATAAGTGAATCAGGCAAACCGGTTTTATTAAACAGTAATATAAGTTTTAATTTTTCACACACCGAAGGCATGGTTTTACTTGCCGTATCAGACAATTCTTCTGTCGGTGCAGATGTTGAAAAAGTTACCGACCCAAGGCTTAGTGTTATGAAAAAAATATTTCACCCTGCCGAAATCTCATATGTAAACATTGCTTCCGAAGATGAAACTGCAAGCCGCTTTTACGAAATTTGGACAAAAAAAGAAGCCTATGGCAAATTCCTTGGCAAAGGCCTCTTTTCCGATATTCAAAATATTAATTCTTTATCTTTATCGCATAACTTTATTTCAACAAACAAATACGGCTATATACTTACCGCCTACACCGAAGATATATCAAATTCGGCATTTTTCGAAGTTTCCATAGAAGAAATACGAAACTATTTTCCTAATCCAAAAGATTAGTTGTAGACTTTAAGCTTATTGCTATTGTGGAGCCGTTGTGTAAAAGTGCCGATGTTGTCGGTTGCAATATTCCAAGTGCTCCCAAAAGAATGAGCATTCCGTTAAACCCTATTATTGTTTTGTAATTATTCTCAGTACGCTTAACAAGGGCTGTTCCGAGCTTTCTTAAAATAATAAGAGCTTCCAAATCATCCTGTGATATCATAACGTCTGCAACTTCTCTGGCTATTGCTGCTCCACTGTTAATGGCAACTCCCACCTCAGCTGCAGAAAGAGCCGGCGAATCGTTTACGCCATCGCCTATCATAATGCATTTTCTGCCTGATTCCTGCTCTTTGGAAATATAAGCAGCCTTATCTTCAGGAAGCATCTGAGCTTTATAGTCATCCACTCCAAGCTCTTCGGCCACTTTCCCGGCCACTTTAGAACTGTCTCCTGTAAGCATAACTACTTTAAGTCCCAGATCTTGGAGATCCTTAACTACATCCTTTGCCTCTTCTTTAAGAGAATCTTCTATGAGTATAACAGCTTTAAGTCGTCCTCCAACCGCAAGATAAAGATGAGAATACTCAGCCGGAAGGGAATTGAATTTTTCTTCTTCTCCGGTCATATCACAACCTTCATCTTCGAAAACAAAGTGATAGCTTCCGATAATAACTTTCTCACCGTTAATCGAGCTGGCAATTCCGTGAGCAACGACATATTCTACCTTGGCATGCATTTCTTCATGAATAATATTCCTGTCTGCCGCAGCTTTTACAACTGCATTAGCCATACTATGAGGATAATGTTCTTCAAGACAAGCCGCTATTCTAAGCATCTCATCCTTGTCTTCTCCGTCAAATGTAACAATATCCTTTACCGACGGGCACGCATATGTAAGAGTTCCGGTCTTATCGAATATTATCGTATCGGCCTGTGCAACTTCCTCTAAAAATTTTCCGCCCTTTACCGAAATATAGTTCTGTCCTGCTTCTCTCATTGCAGAAAGTACGGCAATCGGCATAGAAAGCTTTAATGCACAGCAAAAATCTACCATAAGGATTGATATTGCTCTTGTAGCATTTCTTGTTAAAAGGAAGGTTAAAATTGTCGCGCCAAATGTATACGGCACAAGTTTGTCCGCCATTCTAAACGCCTTGTCCTCTGTAGCTGATTTAAGTTTCTCAGACTCTTCAATAATCTGAGCAATTCTGTCATACTGTCCCTGTCCTGCCGTCTTTTTAACAGTTACAAAGATTTCGCCTTCTTCTACTACAGTACCGGCATAAACATAGCTTCCTTCTCCCTTATGGACAGGAATACCTTCTCCGGTAATAGACGCCTGGTTAACGGATGCATCGCCGCCGGTAACCGTTCCGTCAAGAGGAACCATATTACCTGTTCTTACTACGATAACATCGCCTTCTTCAACCTTATTTATGTCCATAAGAACTTCACAATTCTTATCTTTGGTATCTCCGGTAACAACCCATACTTTATCAATATTTAAAGACATAGCGCGGGCAAGATCATCGACAGACTTCTTTCTGGTCCACTCATCCATAATGTCACCTATCTTAAGAAGGAACATTACATTACTTGCCGTATTGTAGTCCCCCCTCAAAAGAGAAACAACAATACTTGTCGCATCAAGTACGGATACCTCAAGCTTGCCTTTGGACAAAGATTTTAAGCCCTCAATAATATAAGGGATTGCTCTAAAATATATTCTTACTCTGCGAATCGGAATTGGCAGTATAAGTCTAAATACAAACCTTTTTGCAATATGGAAGAACATCTTGTCCTGATAAGTATGTTTGATCTGCCTTGCGCTTGAATCCGGGACAAAAACCTTTACGGTTTTAAGATCGAGATTAGAAAGTTCATTTATAAGCTCATCCCTAAAAGACTGATCATACCATACGGTGGCGCTTGAAGTTCTTTCATTTACCTTTGCATCATATACATAAGGAAGCCCCTGCAGAAAACATTCTGCTATATCGGCTTCCTCAAAGGTCATGTATTTTATACGTAATCCGACGCGCATTCTGTCGTTTGATTCGTGTAAAATTTTACATTTCATTTATTTCTGCGCCTCTAACTCCGCAATTTTTTCCTCAGCTTCAGCAATTACAGCCTTAGCATCCTCTATTTCCTGTTCTCTTTCTTCCTGTCTTCTTACTTCGTTGATATCCTCAGCATCTGCCTTAATATCATCACAGTTTTCCTTAACAGTATTTACTGTTTCCATTACACAGTCAGCTCCGCGAAGAACAGCAGCTGTAGCATGTGTATAAACCTTCTTAGCATCCTTACTTGAAAGAATCTTTACTCCGGCAGTTCCTAAAAGAACTCCACCTAATAATGTTCCTACCGCTTTCCATCTGCTCATTTTTATTACCTCCGAATTATAAATTTGATTTGTTATAATACTTTAACATTTAATTACTTTTATATCTTGTAAAACAAGATTATATTACTATAAAAGCATTATAATTTCTCGGCAATAATTAAGTCAAGCCTAATCTTTGTTGGCTATAACTACTGCATATTAGCGTTAACCAACTCGCAATAAAGATACCCATCTTCCTCGTAAGTTTCAAACATTCCCGTAACTGTAATTTCCGCTCCGATTTCAGGATAATCTTCCGGATAAGAATAATCTCCCTCAAGTACAAATTCTATTCCTTGTGCGCAACACTGGGTAGCATCTTGTATTACGCAGGCATAATATATTTTTCCGCTCTGTTCATCTTCATAAACACTGAATAAGCCGCACATTTTAACCGTCTTTCCAATATAATCATCCGGTACGGTTACCATGTTGTAAACCTCGGAATAAACCATTGTACTGCTCATTGCGGTAAGATCTACATCAATTCCCTCTTCTGAAGAAGTATCATCATGGTCTCCTTCTTCTTCCTCAATATCTTCTTCCGAAATATCAACATCCACTTCTGATTCATCTTCCGTATCGTCTTCAGAACCCTGAACCTCAGTATTTTCTTCAGCAATATCTTCTACCATACTACTGTTACCACAGCCGGCAAGCGCCAGACAAAGTAATCCCATAAGTACTAATTTCAGCTTTCTCATTAGTTTTTACCTCCGATATACCCGATAAGTGAAAAAATTAAAAACGCAACAACATCTGCAGCAACTATTGTAGATCCGACCGGAGTACCTGCAAGAATAGATATGAGCATTCCGAGAGATGTACAAATTACAGAAACCACAGCAGAGCAAATCGTAACCGACAAAAAACTCTTAAAGACTCTCATTGCCGAAAGTGCCGGGAAAATCACAAGAGCAGAAATAAGAAGCGAGCCTACAAGATTCATTGCAAGGACTATAATAACTGCAATTATAATTGCAATTATTGTATTATAAATCTCCACATGGCTTCCGCTGGCTCTTGCAAAGTCCTCATCAAAGGTTACATTAAATATCCTGTTGTAAAACAGTATAAAGAATACAACCACTATTATTGATAATATAACGCAAAGCCAGACATCGTTTATCTCAAGAGTTAATATTGATATCGAACCAAAAAGCGTACTGCATACATCTCCGGTAAGGTTGGAAGATGTTGAAAATATATTCATAAGAAGATATCCGAATGCAAGCGCTCCCACCGATATCATGGCAATCGCCGCATCACCTTTAATTTTTGTCTTTTGTCCGGTCCTTAATAAAAGCACTGCACTTATAACCGTAATCGGTAAAATTATAGTTGTTTTATTTGTAAGATTAAGCACCGAAGCTATAGCCATGGCTCCAAATGCGACGTGTGACAATCCGTCTCCTATAAAAGAAAATCTTTTAAGTACAAGAGTTACTCCAAGAAGAGATGAACAAAGGGCTATAAGCACGCCTACGATAAATGCATATCTTACAAACGGATACTCAAAATAATCTATGAGCTTAGTTATTACTAATGACATTTCCGCTTCCTCCCTTCACATGAAGTATATGAGATGCATATTTTTCTGCAGCTGCAATATCATGAGAAATCATAATAATTGTGATTCCGCTCTTATTAAGCTCTGAAATAATATTATACATTTCATCCGTAACTTTGGGATCGAGTCCGGAAACCGGTTCGTCCATAAGAAGAATCTTTTCGGTGGCCGAGAGTGCTCTCGCAAGAAGCACCCTCTGTTTCTGGCCACCGGAAAGTTCCCTAAAGCATCTGTTTTTAAACTGAAGCGCTTCCATTTTTTTCATGTTTTCAAGCGCAACCGCCTTATCATTTTTACTGTAAAAAGGTCTTAATCCGAGATGTCCTTGCCTACCCGAGAGAACAATTTCCCAAGACGTTGCCGGAAAGTCTTTTTGAATATCTGTCTGCTGCGGCAGATATCCGACATCCTTTTTTGTAAGTCCTTCGCCAAATATAACCTCTCCGGATATAGGTGTAATAAGCCCCAAAAGTGCCTTCATTAATGTAGACTTACCCGAGCCGTTTTCACCTACTATGCAAAAGTAATCACCTTTATTAACTTCAAAGCTTATCCCATTAATAACTTCCTTGCCTTCATACCCCAGACATAAGTCATTTACTTTTATATAAGACATCTCTTTATTATCTCCTTAATTAAGTGCCTGCTTTAACACTTCAAGATTTGCTTCCATTATAGAAAGATAATTTGCTCCGGCCTCAACATCTTCAGCCGTAACCTGCTGCATAGAATCAAGAGTAAGAATCTCCTGATCTTTTGATTCCGTATTATCTCTTATTGTTTCTGCAATTTTTCCGTCTGAACTTTCAATCTGCAAAATTGCACCAAGTCCGAGTTCATCAACCTTGTTTGCAAGGAATGTAATCGTCTCAAAACTTGCTTCAGTCTCTGCTGAGCAGCCTACGAACGCCGCATAATATGAAAGTCCGTAATCATCTACCATATATCTGAACGGGAATCTGTCACCGAATAAAAGAGTTGTATTTTCAGCCTCTGAAACCACATTCTCATATTCAGCATCAAGTTCACTTAATTTTCCAATGTATTCCTGCGCATTTGCACTATAGATTTCAGCATTTTCAGGGTCAGCTTCTGCGAGCTTTTCGGAAATGCTTTCGCAAAGCACTTCGGCATACTTGAGTGACAACCACACGTGCTCGTCATATTCAACTTCTTCTTCATGCTCATGCTCCTCTTCATCCTCGTGCTCTTCTTCTTCGTCTTCGTGCTCATGCTCATGCTCTCCGGCTTCCATCCCTTCAACAACTTCTTCTTCCTTAACAGAATCACCGAGCACATCCATTAAATCTATTACTATCATATCTTCGTTAACAGCTTCGGCAAGCGCATCCTCAACCCAAGCGTCCGATTCTCCGCCTACATATATAAATACATCACAATCCGATACTTTAATAATGTCTTCCGCTGTCGGCTGGAAACTGTGAAGATCTACTCCATCGTCAAGAAGCATTGTAATTTCCGCATTATCGCCTGCAATTTCTTTTACCCAGTCGTATTCCGGGAAAATGGTAGTCACTACCGAAATCTTTTCATCTTCCGATGCAGCCGCATCCGCAGAGGCTTCTCCCGCATCTGTGCCCGCATTATTACCGCAGCCGATTAAAAGCACCGCCATTAAAGTTGCTGCCACTGTTAATAAAATATTTTTCTTCATTAAATTGTCCTCCGATATTTACAAATAGATATATTTATTCCTTTATGCCTTATGGCCTTAATACCGGATTCAATCGTTTAATCTTACTTTTTGGGATATTAAAGAATTAATCGGAGCGATAAAACTGTATTCTTCTTTTATCTCCGATAAATAAGAAATTGCGGCAAATACACACGCCAAAACCACTGCAGCCAAAGAAAGCTGATTAATATTGTTTGTGCACTGATAAATTGTTTCACAAATAGGGCAGTCTTCACCGCTGCACTCGTGGTTCATATGTTCAGCTATGTAAAATGCCGATAAAAAGAGTACCAAAATAACGGCAGCTGTAATAGCTGCTGCAATTATTCTTTTAAATCCGCTGTATTTCAGCATGCCGTTATCCTCTCTTTCCTATGCTGTTATCTCTGTAACAGTAAAGTCTTTGTCTGCAATAACGTTTTTAATATCGTCATCTGCAACATCTGCGCTTAATGAGATTACAGCTGTTCCTTTTTCATGAGAAACTTCTGCACTCTCGATTCCTGCCATACCTTCAAGAGCCTTCTTTACGGTAGCCTCGCAGTGGCCACACATCATTCCTTCGATTTTAACTGTTTTTGTCATTAAACCTTCCTCCTTTGACAAATTTGTTTCTTCTGTATATGTCTCACCCTCCGGTTCCGGAAGCGCTTTGTTTTTAAGCGGCTTGTCGGAAGATGCATCATGTATTTTAAATAAATTGAGCCTGAGCGCATTCATGCACACCGTAAAGCTCGAAATTGCCATAGCGGCAGCTCCCCACATAGGATTCATTTTTATTCCCGGATAAGCGCCGGCTGCCATAGGTATTAAAAGGGCATTATAAGCAAAAGCCCAGAAAAGATTCTGATGAATATCTCTTAAAGTCGCGCGGCTGAGTCTTATTGCTGCCGAAGCATCGGTAAGCTTTGAATTCATAAGAACAACATCGGCCGAATCTATGGCCACATCTGTACCCGCGCCTATTGCAATACCTATATCTGCGCTCATAAGTGCCGGAGCGTCGTTTATTCCGTCACCTACCATTGCAACCTTTCCGCGTTTCTTTAATTTATTTATAACATTCTGTTTTCCTTCCGGTAAAACACCTGCTATAACCTTGTCCACTCCTGCTGCTTTTCCTATTGCATTCGCTGTCTTTTCATTGTCTCCGGTAAGCATTATCACTTCAATTCCCATGTTTTTAAGCTCTTTTACTGCACGGGCCGAAGATTCTTTTATCGTATCAGCAACAGCAATTATTCCTAGAGGCTCATCGTTTTTCATAAAGAAAAGAGGCGTTTTTCCTTCATCTGCAAGTCTGTTGGCTTTCTCTGTTAATTCATCTGAAATCTTTGTAAGAGATGAGATGAATTTCATCGAGCCGCCGCAAATATTATCATCTCCCGCTTTTCCCTTAAGTCCGTTTCCGGCAATAGCAGAAAATCCGGAAACTTCTATAGCAGAAATGTTTTTCTCCTCAGCAGCTCTTACCACTGCTTTTGCAAGCGGATGCTCACTTTTTACTTCAAGGGAATAAGCAAGTTTTAAAAGTTCATCTTCTTGTGCGTCACCGGTCGGGATAATATCTGTAACTTCTGGTGTTCCTGCAGTAATTGTACCTGTTTTATCAAGAGCAATTATCTGCACTCTGCCCGCATTCTCAAGCGACTCACTTGTTTTAAAAAGAATACCGCCTTTTGCGCCCATTCCGTTTCCGACCATAATTGCAACAGGTGTTGCAAGACCAAGTGCACACGGACACGATACAACAAGCACGGCTATTCCTCTTTCAAGAGCATCGGCAGGTGTAGCGCCGATAAAAAGCCATATCAAAGTTACAACAAGAGCTATCAAAAGCACAGACGGAACAAATATGCCTGATACCCTGTCCGCAATTCTTGCAATGGGTGCTTTTGTTGCAGCAGCATCACTTATCATTTGAATAATCTGCGAAAATGTCGTATCTTCTCCGACTCTTGTAGCTCTGGCTTTTATAAAGCCCGATGTATTTATGGTAGCTGCGCTTACCTTATCACCCGCTTCCTTATCTACAGGAACGGACTCACCCGTAAGCGCCGATTCATCAATTGCCGTAATTCCTTCGGTAATTATTCCATCAACCGGAATTGCCTCTCCGGGCTTTACAGCAAAGATATCTCCGATTTCAACATCATCTATACCAACCTCGACAAGCTCTCCGTTTTTTTCTACGACAGCTGTCTTTGGTGCCATCTTCATAAGATTCTTAAGAGCATCCGTCGTTCTTCCCTTTGAAAGCGACTCAAGAGTCTTTCCGACAGTAATAAGAGCCGGAATCATTGCAGCGGATTCAAAATAAAGCTGATTGTGATAAAGCTCCGTAAGTTCCATATTATCGGTACCTATGGTAATAAGATAAGTCATCTCAAAAAGTACATATAAAGACCACGCAAACGACACGCTCGATCCCATTGCCACAAGGGTATCCATATTCGGGCTCCTATGCGCAAGAGTTTTAAATCCCGATTTAAAAAACGCACTATTTATGAGCATTACGACTATTGCAATAAGCATTTGCAAAATTGCAAGTCCAATATGATTATGAATTAAAAATGCAGGAAGAGGTGCTCCGAGCATGTTATGCCCCATTGTTATATACATAAGTAAGATTAAAAATCCCACCGAAAGGGCAAGCCTTCTTACAAGCTTAGGCGTTTCCTTATCCTTAAGTGCCTCTTCCTCCTGAGCAAGCTTTTCGCTCGCCGTAAGGCCGCCTCCCTGTGCGCCCTTTTTAGCCGCTCCGTACCCTGCTTCTTCCACAGCCTTTATTATCTTATCCGCAGACACATTTCCGCTTACTCCCATAGAATTCGTAAGCAAAGAAACCGATACGCTTTCTACTCCTTCAACACAGGAAACAGCTTTTTCAACTCTCGCCTGACACGCCGCACAGCTCATTCCCGTTACTGTATACTGATCCATATAGCCTCCTTATTTCATCAGCTTCTGCAGAACACCGCATAAGTCGTCGATTGTCTCATCTTTTCCGCCTCTTATGTCGTTGGCCACACAGCTTTTTATATGATCCGAAAGAAGTACTTTGTTAAAACTGTTTAAAGCGCTTGTTGCAGCCTGCACCTGAGTCAGAATATCGGTACAATAGATGTCATTTTCAATCATCTTCTCTATACCTCTTATCTGGCCTTCCACCTTTTTTAACCTATTTAAAAGAGTTTTCTTTTCTTCTTCTGTTCTCTTTTTATATCTGACTCCGTCTGTGCCGCAGCAGCAGCATTTCTTTTCTTCAGCCATAAGCCTTCCTTTCAATCTTTCAAAACCCAAAGTACCCCCAGGGGGTATAATACAGTCTTTATCCATATTATACCCCTAGGGGGTACTTGTCAACATATTTTATTAATAATATTTTTCGTTAAAAAGCTTTGTGCAAGCCGGGTTTATTTTCTTCTTCTTCCGGTCATCATAGCCAGTCCGCAAAGTATAATCGCAAGTATTACAACTGCACCTACAATGAGCGGCTTTTTACTTGTTTCATCTGTAGCAGCATCACCTGACTCACTAGTCTCTGTTGTTTCTGCTGTCTCAGTTTCAACACTCATTGTGTCAAATCCTGTGTTTGTACCATAGTAGCTGTCAAAATCTGTTCTGTCAATGTAGTTTGTAGAGATTTCATTGTCTTCATCTGTTTCTACTGTATTTGAATACTCGCCTGTTACTGTGATTGTATATTCTGAAGTGCCTTCAACTACTGTCTGTCCGTTTGCAATGATTGTAACTGTGTTGCCGCTTTCATCTACTATTGTTGCTCCTTCTTCTGCGTTAAGTGCTGAAATAGTTGTGTTTCCTGTTACAACCCATGTAGAATCGCTTGAAATATTAACAATTGCAGGTGACTCTGTCTCTTCTGTAGCATCAGCGTTTTCTGTAATATTAATTACACCTGTATATGTTGTTCCGTCAAGGAGATAAAGGTCGAGGCTGCTTATAGTATCAACTTCAATATCGCCTGTTACTGTCTCTCCGAGAAGAGTAAATGTAACCTGTCCGCCGTTTGAACCTGATGTTCCCCAACTGTTGGAATCATTTCCTGCAACAGTCATAAGATTAGCACTGTCTGAGTCAAAATTAAGTGTCGTTCCCGAAAGAAGTACATTTGCAGATGTATTTGTCACATAGAACATGGCTCCCGACTCAATTGAGCTTGTAAGTGTTGAATTTACTGCCTGGAATGTTGCCGTATCGCCTGTTGTTGTTTCCGCATCTCCCGATGTCGACTGATAAATAATAATTCCGTTTGCGATAGGATCGCTTGCTGTTGCAGATGTTATTGTGGATGTAAGGTCAGAATTGTAAATAAGAATAGTGTTAAGTCCTTCCATGCCCGCAATCTGACTACCTGTTGCTGTTCCTGTTACATTGTTTACTTCAATATCTCCTGTAGAATAAAGAAGAGGTGACCCCGATCCCGAAGTGCTAAGTGTTGAGTTTGTTACGGAAATACTTCCGCCGCCTCTGTCTGTTGCAATAGAAGCACAATGTTCTCCAAGAGTTGTTATATCCATAAGATTTGCAATAATTGTTCCGCCGTATGTAGCATCAAGTCCTCTTGAATTGTCTGCCGAAGTGTTAATTGTTACATTGTTTGCGTAAACCGTTCCGCTGTCAGTTGCAAAAATTGCATTTGATCCTTCAGAATCTGCCGTAAGAGAACTGTCCGAAATATAAGCCATAGATCCTTCGTTTACAGAAAGAAGAACTGAGTTTACACCATAGAAGTTGCAGCTGTCGCCGTCAGTATCATCTCCGGATTTTGTAAGAGTTCCGTTTGTAATCGCAAGAATTCCGGCATTTGCTGCAAGAGCTGTATTTACATCTGCAGTGTCGGATTCTATTGTTTCTCCATCAGATGTCTCTTCTGTTCCGTCAGCTGAAAGTGTTCCGCTGTAAGTTCCTGTATAATCATATGTAGTTGTATTGGCTCCGCCGCCAAATTCGCCGGTAGCACTTTCACCCGAACCGGCGTCAGCGTTTTCACCTGAAGGGGCTTCGCCCGACGGTGCTTCGCCGTTTGACCCCTGATCTGAAGGCGCGCTGCTGTTTGATCCCTGATCTGAAGGTGCGCCGCCCGACGGTGCCTCACCTGACGGTGCGCCGCTTTGCTGCGTATCCGCTGCATATAACATTGTTGCACTACCCGATGAGTAGGCAAGCATCAAGCTCATCGCCAGTACGGTCACAAATGCCGTACCTTTTTTTACTGCCTTTTTCATAATTAATAACCTCACTTTCGTCTCGTCAAAGTTGTAATCCTTTGCTGTTTAACAAGTATAGATTAATAAATATTTGTGATTAAATACGGTCTTATTTGTGAAAAATCTGTGTTTAAAGCAAAAAAGGCGCCGCTTTTTAAAAGCGACGCCTCAGATAAAATGATTTTACCATTCAAGCTCTGTTATATCGGTAACTTCGCAGTTTCCTTCCAAATCCGCATATATTGTAACTATAGAATAAGTTGTCTCTGCTCCCGGATATACAACGGTCGATGTACAAATAAGCTTATAATTCATTCCTGCTACAACCTGGCTTCCCAAATACAATACAGGCGTATAATCAACACCAACAAGATTTTCCATTGCCTTGTCAAAAGCCTCCTGAACCTCATCCGGAATTTCAGGTGTTCCGAACTCCGTATTTATTTCCCATCCTCCGCTTTCTGTTTCTGAGGCAGCTTCTACATAAACACTTTCTTTTGTACACCATTTAGAATAAGTTTTTGTGTTTCCGGATCTCTTTAAAACTCTTACCTGTACATAATATGTCATATCTCCTTCAATATCCGAAAATGTATAAGATGTACTTCTTAACGTCTTTTTTACAGCGTTTGACATATCTTCCTCTGTAGAATACCTTATCTGATATCCGGTTACGTTTGACACCTTTTTAAAACTGACAGTAAAGCTTTCCTCACTTCCTTCAAGGCTTGTAATCGTTGTTTTAGCAACCGTTGCTGCTTTTGCAGTTAAACCACCTGCTCCAATACCTGCTATGGCTATAAATGCTGCCAAAATAAAACTTCCCGTCTTTTTTAAAATACTTTTCTTTTTCATCTTTTTTCCCTTTCGTACCTATAATATATTCACTTTCTGTGCCTCCACTATATAACACGAATATTCTTTAAAAAGGTTACAATTTTTTATCAAAAAAGGACAGCCGGCGGCTGTCCTTTTAATCTGCACCTTTAAATGCTTTACAATCTTATAAATTACATACAAGTGTATCCACCGTCTACAGGTACCATGATACCTGTTACATATGATGAAGCCGGAGATGCAAGGAAGATAGCTGCTGTATCAAGTTCTCCCTCATTTCCGTATCTTTCTTCAGGAATCATTGTCTTAGCGTTTGCCTGGAAGAAATCAGAATCAAGTGTCTCTTTTGTAAGAGGAGTATAGAAATATCCAGGGCAAATAGCGTTAACTGTAATGCCGTATTTTCCCCACTCAGAAGCAAGTGCTCTTGTAAGGTTAACAACGCCGCCCTTTGCTGCATGATAAGGAGCAGAACCTGCAACCTTATTACCAACAAGGCCATACATAGAAGCGATGTTAATGATTCTTCCGTACTTAGCAGGAATCATAGCCTTCTTAGCTACTGCTCTTGCTACCTTGAATGTTCCGAAAAGATCAATCTGCATTTCATTATCGAACTGAGCATCTGTAATATCTTCAGCAGGTGCAACAGCTCCTGTTCCTGCATTGTTGATAAGAATATCGATGCGTCCGAATTTATCCATAATCTCATCTACAACTGCGTTAACTCTGTCAGTATCTGTAATATCACACTGAATAGGATAAGCCTCTACTCCAAACTCATCTTTAAGCTCTTTGGCAACTTCTTCGAGTTTCTCCATACGACGAGCGATAGGAACGATTGTAGCTCCCTGATTAGCAAGCGCCTTAGCCATCTGTACACCAAGCCCGCCTGAGCATCCTGTTACAAGTGCAACTCTTCCTTTAAGATCAAAATACTGTTTCATCAATCATTTCCCTCCTTGTTCAATACATTTTTAATATAATTTTATCAACAGTAAGGTTATTATAGACTAATTGTATTTATAATTCAATGCGATTTAATTACTTTTTGTGCATAACAATTATCATTATTAAATAAATTCTGAAATTTGCATAGCTATTATGTCCATTAGACGCTGTCTGGTTTCTTTGCCCGCCCAGGCAATATGCGGAGTAATAAAAAGTTTATCGCTGTCTTTTATCCTTCTTAAGGGATTTTTTTCTCTCATTGGCTCTTCCGAAAGTACATCGAGCCCGGCTGCAGCAATTTCTCCTTCTTCGAGCGCATCTGCAAGATCTGCTTCTACCACAATAGGGCCTCTGCCCACATTAATAAGTATGGCTGATTTTTTCATCTTTTTTAAAGCTTCCTTATCAATAAGGCCTTGTGTATTTTCGTCAAGCGGTGCATGAATGCTTATAATATCAGAATTTTTAAGAAGTCCTTCAAAATCCGTTTCTTCATATTTATTATCATGGTTTTTGCCGCTTGTTGAATAATATATAACCTTGGCGCCGAAACAACTCGCAACCTCGGCAACTCTTTTTCCGATATTGCCAAGTCCGATTATTCCCCATGTTTTACCGCTAAGCTCGTGAAAATGTTTCTCAAAATGGGTAAACATCTCATCATTTACATATTTTTCTTCCTTTACATACTTGTCATAGTAGTTAAGGTGCTCCAAAAGATAAAATAAAAGTGCGAAAGTATGCTGAGTCACCGCTTCCGTGGAATATCCGGCAACATTTCGCCACTCAATTTTGGCTTTTTTCAGATACTCTTTATCTAAATTGTTAGTACCGGTCGCCGTTACGCATACAAGCTTAAGATTTTTTGCCTGTCCGACTGTTTTCTCATTTATAGGCATCTTATTAAGAACAATAATGTCTGCATCTTTTATCCTCTCCGGTATCTGCTCCGGAGTAGAATAATCGTAAATGACCACTTCTCCAAGATCATAAAACTTTTCATAAGAGACATCTTCGCCTATGGTTTTTCTGTCCAAAAATACAATTTTCATATAACCTTACCTTTTTATGATGTAAAAATGTTTAGCTATGACATCCGTGATTTCCGCATCCGCCGGCATGATGGCCGCATTCATGACCTTCACCATGTTCATGATCATGATGATCGCAGTTTGCTTCCGTATTCTGAATAAGCTTGCCTTCTGCAAGTGCCTTAGCTGCTTCATCAGCTGAACCGCTAATTCCCGCATACAGAGTAATACCGGCTTCCATAAGGGCCATCTGTGCTCCTCCACCGATTCCTCCGCAGATAAGTGCATCTACATCGGCTGTTTTTAAAAATCCGGCTAAAGCTCCATGTCCGGCTCCGTTTGTATCTACAACAAGGCCGCTCTTTACCTGTCCGTCTTCAATATCAAAAACCTTAAACTGCTCTGTTCTTCCAAAATGCTGGAAAATTTCTCCATTGTCATAAGTTACTGCTACTCTCATAGTATTTTTCCCTTTCTCTCCGATATTTTTCGGAATTATAAAATCACTAATTTTAATATTGCCGCCTGAAATAAGAAGTCTTTTCCCTTCTACAAATGCTTGAGCTATCTTTTTTCTCGCGCTTTCATAGATTGCCGTAACCGTGGTTCTGGCAACCCCCATTTTTTTTGCGCATTCTTCCTGGTTGAGTCCTTCAGCATCAAGAAGCCGAAAAGCTTCGTATTCATCAAGGCTTAAGACTATGGTTTCAAGCTCTCCATCGTCTCTAAACTCCGGCACAAAACTCAAATAATCAGGATAACTGCATATATTTCTGCATTTTGCATTTCTGGGCATAAGCACCTCTTCTTTCTGACATATGTCAGTTTTAATTATAATCCGTTTTCGACATATGTCAAGTTAACTATTGCATCCGATTCTATACTGCATGATTTCTTTTATCCTTTTTATACAGAACAAAAAATGCCAAAAGACATATTCCCACAGATACAAGAGATCCTATAGGAGCTGAAAAGCCCATAGGATAAAGGCTTTCGTAATTCACCGAAAAATAATATGCCAAAGGGATTCTCACTAAAAATGCCGAAATAACATTATGTAAAAATGACAGGTATGATTTATTAAGAGCACAGAAATATCCGCTAAACATGAAATGTATGCCCGCAAAAATGCAGTCCCATACGTATGATTTCATATACTGCGTACCAAGAGTTATTACCTCCGCATCATTTGTAAAGAGTCCGACTGCCTGCGGCGCAATAAACTGGAACAGTATTGCAAAAAACACTCCGCAACCGACAGCTATAAGAAGCGCATCGTAAAGAGTTTGCCTTGCTCTCTCTTCTCTTCCGGCTCCTATATTCTGCGAGCACAACGCAGATACAGACTGCAAAAGCGTTGATGGCACCAAAAATAAAATTCCGATTAACTTTTCTACCACTCCGACTGCAGCCGAATCCGACAGTCCTCTCATATTTGCAAAAACAGTTATCATTATAAACGACACCTGTATAAATCCGTCCTGAGCCGCAACCGGTATCCCGACTTTGAAAATATTTTTTATAACCGCTCCATCCGGCACAAAATGAGTTCTCTTTATTCCTCTTATCATCTCCTTTTTTCTTATTGCAAAAAAGGCAACAATAACACTTATAGCCTGAGATATGGTTGTTCCGAGAGCCGCTCCGGCCGGTCCAAATCCAAGTCCGCCTATAAACAAATAATCGAGGGAAATATTACATATACATGCAATTATAACAAAATACATAGGACTTTTAGAATCTCCCATACCTCTGAAAACCGAGCCTATTACATTGTATACAGTAATAAAAGGAATTCCGGCAAAACATATGAAAAGATAGGTCTTTGTCCCTAAAAGCGCCTCATCCGGTGTAGACATTATGTCAACTATCCCATCGCAACATAACATTAAAATTCCCATAAGAATTATAGAAACAAGAATAAAAGCGGTAAATGTATTTCCAACCGCTCTGTTTTTCAAATCATAGTCTTTTGCACCAACAGCCCTTCCTATTAAAACGGTAGCCCCCATAGCAAGACCTACCAAAATTACTGTAATCATGTGCATAACCTGACTTCCGATAGATACCGCCGTAGTATCGGCTACAAGTCCAAACTGTCCTATTATAAAAAGATCTGCCAGGCCATAAAGCGTTTGCAGAAGATATGACAATAAAAAAGGGACCGAAAAAACCACCAGATTTTTAAACACGCTCCCCTTAGTTAAATCTTTTTCCATTATTAAAACCTCAAAAAATACAGACTGCAGAAAACTCCGCAGTCTATTTTAACACAAAGTATCCCACATGTCAGTTCTATGACTGTTGCAAAAAGGATTTTATATCATCCAGCCTTTTATATGCTTCACTTCGCCCCGTCTGATACACTCTTTCAAGTTCATCCGGATTCTTTTCTGTTCTGCCTATGCCAAGTGATTTCGGCGGCCTTATAACAAGCGCTTCTCCTGTATTTTCCATTTCATCTATAATATCCATCTGCCTGTTATAATTTATATATCTGTTTTCCATTGCTTCTGCAATTTTAGGATATTTTTTAAGTAAAAGCTTTAATATTTTATTTCCTTTACTCTTCTTTTTTCTGTATCCTTTTGGCTGAGTCATGATAATAACATTTCTGTCATATCCGATTTTTTTCATATATTCAAAAGGAACCGGACAAACAATGCCTCCGTCCAAAAGAGTAAAACCGTCTATGGAAACCGC
Organism: Eubacterium sp.; assembly: GCA_024698965.1. Classification (GTDB taxonomy): domain Bacteria; phylum Bacillota; class Clostridia; order Lachnospirales; family Lachnospiraceae; genus RUG14243. The sequence goes on from JAILQM010000043.1 coordinate 17,538, forward strand.
TTTAGATACAATAGGCATAGAAGCCGAAGCTCTCATCCATTCAACATCATTTTCTTTTCCGTCTGTACATTTATGAAATACAGCTTCTCCGGTTTCCACATCTGTTGCTCCTATATAAAACTCCATAGGATTTTTTTCAAACGCTTCCGTATCAAATGGATCGAGCTTTTCCGGAAGTGTATGATAACAAAATTCAACCGCATATAAATCTCCGGTTTTAATAAGGTTTTTAACGCTGCAATACCTTGGATCACCGGCATATTTCTTATTATATCTTATAGGTCTGCCTATCTGTCGTGACTTAAAATTACACCCAAAAACCGCTCCGGCCGATATCCCGGCTCCTCCGTCAAACCCAATGTTTTCCTCCATGAAAACATCTAAAATCCCGCAGGTAAAGAGTCCGCGCATAGCTCCGCCTTCCATAATAATACCTTTTTTCACAGTTTATCCTTCTCCTCGTATTATAAAGCTTAAATTTTTTTAAGTAATTTTACCACAAAATAAAGCCCTTGTCAGCATACATAAATACCAATCCGAAGCCCACGTATTTATGTAAACCTAATCGGCAAAATTTTTTTAATTTCCTCTTACATATTTATTTTATTTGTGATAATATTACTCATGTTGCTTCAAAGAAATGACAAATTTGCTGCAAAAGCGGCTTTCAAAAGTAAAAACGGTACCGATTGGAAACGCACACTCCCCCCGGGATGATAACGAACAACACAGGAGATTTAAGTTATCACAAGGAGGAATTTTTTATGCCAAAAACAAAGTTTCAGGAAGTAGTTTTTACATTTATAATGGCCACATGTATGGTCTACGGAATGATAGTTTATAATGTAGCCCTTAACATGGGTACAGTTACCGGAGAAACATTTCTGGCAGCTCTTCATGAGCTTCCGATAATGATGCCTATAGCGTTTATATTAGAATTTTTCGTTGTAGGAAAAATTGCCGGCGCAATGGCATTTAAAGTTATGCGCCCTACTGACAGACCACAGTTTATAACCTATGCAGTTTCAATTTGCATCTGTATTATCATGTGTCCTACGATGAGCCTTATTGCCACTATTCTTTTTAAAGAAGATCCGTCATTTTTCACATGGATTAAAACATGGGCTATGAACTTCCCAATGGCAATCCTTTACCAGCTTTGCTACTGCGGACCAATAGTAAGACTGATATTCAGAACAATTTTCAGAGAGAAAAACACCTCATCTGCATCTGATATAGATATAGAAAAAGCGGCAGTGGAAAACTAATCCACCGCCGCTTAAATCTTCTTTTATTTTCTCATAGTTTTCTTAATTATTCTATGTTTTCCATCTTCCGGAATCAAGAAATCAACAATCGGCAAAAGTATATAAAACGTTACCGCCCAATATGGGAAACAAATGCTTAAACCTATAAGAACAACAGCAATAAAAAGCATGGTTAAAGCTTTTCTTGCTATCAGTTTTATAAACAGCTCATAATGATGTTTAAAATGATGCTTAATAGCAAAAAATCTAAGCATATTTTGGCAAATAAGTGTAAGAATATATACTATGCAAAAATTAATCTCTGCAAAAGTATTCCCCCTTTCAAACAAAATCCAGGAAGTTGTAACCGGTATAAGGGCAAGGGAGGCCAAGTAGATAAAATTCATAACCACAAATCCATGCGATGCCTTTTTTACCGTTTCAAACGTTCTCTTATTTTCATACCAAAAATCCGCTATTATAAAGAAACTTACGATAAAAGTCCCTATTGACCAGATAAAGTTGCTGTAATCAGCCCTTGACTGCGGATAAGGGATTGATAATACCATAATGGTAATATATATAGCCACAACTCCGTCATTAAGTGCCGAAAGATGAGAAACTATGCTTTCTTTTAGGCGTTCTTCATTCATTGCCTGCTTCTCATACATATGCTCAAGCTTCTTTTGGTTTTCTTCGCTTTGATTATTGTAAAATCTGCTTCCTTTATGCATTATTTTCATATACTTCGTTCATCCAGATCTACCATAAGCACATAGAATATTTTTCCAAAATACTTATGATCTACAAGATGTCCGTTGTCAAGTATATTCTTTTCCTTTCCGTTTTTTGTTATAATTCTGAAATTAATATAATCCCGGTATCCGCTCTCGCCTTCTTCTGTCTGTTTTTCTATGGATTTGCTGATTCTTTCATAATCATCCGGATGCACAATTCCCTTGAATGTTCCGCCGGTATAAGCCATGAAATCATCAAAATTATCGCATTCAAACATTCTAATAAGTTCGTCATTTACATATAGAATTTCTTCTTTTTCTCCATAGTTATAGACAAGAATTGCTCCGGGAATGTTGGTTGCAATATTTTTAAGGTTAAAAGCAAGCTGATATCTGTTCTGCGAGTTAATTCTAATTGAATTATCAAACTTAATCGCACTGTTTCCGCCTTCTACCTTAACAACATATAAAGCATCGTCGGCATCATGCATAAGATCTCTTACTATCGAGGCCTGAGCCGGATATTCCGCATAACCTATAGAACAGGTAAACACATTCTTTTTACCTCTGTCATAATAACAGTGTTCTTCTTTAAGCATACGTTTTATATATACCTCAGCCTTGGCAGCATCCATGTTTTTGGCCATTATGCTAAACTCATCTCCGCCGGTTCTTCCCAAAATAGCCTTGTCTCCGAAAACCTTGCGCATATCGTTTGAAAAATTGATAAGCGCCTCGTCTCCCTTCAAATGACCATGCATATCATTTACAGTCTTAAAATCATCAATATCGAGGATAATTAAAGTACACGGCTTATCCTGATTCTCCTCAAAATACTTATCAACCTCAATTCTGAATCCATATCTGTTTTTAAGCCCTGTAAGATCGTCGGTATAGCTCATAATATTAAGCTTGTTTACAAGCATTGTCGAAACCATGCGAATCGAAATAAAATAGGCCGCCTCTTCCATAAGTCTCATTGTATGCTCAATATCATTGCTGTTAAAGCTTTCTACTCCAACAAATCCCATTAGTTTGCCGCCGTCATAAAGCGGAAACATCATTGTATTTTTTATCTTTTTTTCTTTCAGATATTCATATACCAGAGGGCGTGTTGATTTTATTTTTCTAATCGTATCAATCATTATTATGCCTTCTGCATTCATATCCTCATAGACATACTGGAGATTCCATATCTTTCCGAGCGGTTCTCTGTCAATAAGTTTCCTGTCTTTTACATTCCAGCAGTATGTAAAGGCTCCTTTACTGTCAAGAATATTAACCGTATCCGAATGAATAGCCTTACCGAGCTCTGCAAGAGTGTTTTTAATTGCCTCATCCAAATCATCGCTTCCGTTCAGCTCCCTGGCAATCCTTATAATGGTATCGTCAGTTGTATGTGTCTTTTCCCATAATTCATTTTCATGCACATATTCATCCACCGGCATAAGCATTGCATAAGAACCCGTTCCGGAAGATAAAGGTCCCATAATAAAATCAACCCAGTGACCTAATGCTCCGGAATACGATCTGCCCGAAACATGTTCTCCCCTACACGCTCTTACCATATAATTAAGCAATACTTTCTCTGTAACCGGAAAAACGTCTTTATATAACGCACCTAAAAGCTCTCCTCGTTTTACTCCACTTATTTCCCAGAACTTATCATTTTAATA
>JAILQM010000044.1 GCA_024698965.1 Eubacterium sp.
CAAAACTGCCTTACGGATTTAGATGTTTCCTGTGACCTTATATTCTCTACGGAATATAATTCAAACGGATACAAAAAAATAAAGCTTTTGGACGACAGACTTGTCTGCGTTGTATCCAAAAAGCTTATAAAGAAAATTTACGGAAAATATTCAAAGGAAAAATTGGAAGAATTAAAAACAGCAAACCCTCTTGATGCGTTAAGAGAGCTTCCTTTTGTTGCCCTCTCATCTTCGGCAACAAATCTTTTATATGCCGACAACTCAATAAGCCATATGTTTTCCGAAAAGAAAATACAGATTATAACCAGGACAAACTCCATAGGCTATGTCAATTCGCTTTGCAGAAGCGGGCAGCAGGCCTGCATAGTAAATGAGCACCACTTTAAACACTCCGGAGAATATGATTCCGACATACTTATTTTGCCAATAAAAGAACTCCCTAAGATAGTAATGTATCTTTACTATCTGAGAGAGTCCTCATTAAATCCTTATGTTAAAAAGTTCATTGAAACAGCTAAAAACTATTTCAAAACATAAGCTCACCCGAAATTAAGCTTCCTGGGAGATGATTTCTTTCTTATTGTAAGATCCGCAGTTCTTGCATACACGGTGTGGAACCATAAGTTCGCCGCACTTACTGCACTTTACAAGTGTTGGAGCTGACATTTTCCAGTTAGCTCTTCTCTTATCTCTTCTACCTTTTGAAGATTTATTCTTTGGACAAATTGACATATCATTACACCTCCTTGCGAATTGGAATAATCTATGTTTGAAAAATTAATTTCTCTTTTCTCACACTCGTATTATTATACAGACCACATCATTTGTTGTCAACACTTTTTAGAGATTTTTTAATCAATCTCCGGTGTCCTTTCTGCTGATGTTTCTGAACTGAGTATACTGTGGCAGCCATGTTAAATTAACCGTTCCGGTAGGGCCGTTACGCTGTTTGGCTATGATTACTTCTGCCACGTTTTTATTCTCTGTATCTTTATTGTAATAATCCTCTCTGTAAAGGAACATTACCACATCGGCATCCTGCTCTATGGCTCCCGACTCTCTAAGGTCGGAAAGCATCGGTCTTTTATCGTCTCTCTTTTCCACTGCTCTCGAGAGCTGTGAAAGAGCGACAACCGGTACATTAAGCTCTCTTGCGAGTGCTTTTAGGGCTCTTGAAATATCGGAAATCTCCTGCTGCCTCGAATCCGTCTTGCCGTTTCCGCTCATAAGCTGGAGATAATCTATAAGTATGACCTTAAGGTCATGATCGAGCTTATACTTTCTGCATTTTGACCTAAGCTCCGATATTGAAATAGACGGTGTATCATCAATAATAAGCTTTGAATTTCCTATAACTCCCGCACCTTCAACAAGGCTTTCCCACTCATTGTCATTGAGCTGACCGCTTCTTATACTCTGAGAATCCACATGAGACTCCATCGCTATAAGTCTGTTTGCAAGCTGTACCTTTGACATCTCAAGAGAAAATATCGCAACGGTTTCATTAAGTCTTGTTGCAATATGCTGGGCAACATTTAATGCAAACGCCGTTTTGCCCATCGAAGGTCTTGCTGCTATAAGCACAAGGTCGGAAGGCTGAAGTCCGGATGTCTTATAATCAAGATCTGTAAATCCTGTCGATATTCCCGTAACAGATCCTTTGGTTCTTGACGCAATCTCGATTTTTTCAAGCGCTTCTATTACGACATCTCTTATAGGAACATAGTCGCTGTCTCCTCCGGTCTGAAGGACTTTAAACATATTTTTCTCGGCGTCCTCCATTATGACCTCTAAGGTCTCCTGACCACTATAGCAGTCATTTGCAATTGCCTCGGTTGTCCTTATAAGCTTTCTTAAAACAGACTTTTCCTGAACTATCTTAGCATAATGCCTGATATTGGCCGACGTCGGCACAGCAGTGACAAGGTCTCCCAAAAAAGTCAAACTGTAGACCTCTTCCGGAGCGTTTTTAACCTTGAGTCGTTCCTGGAGAGTAACGGGATCTACAGGTTTTCCTTCGTTGTAAAGCTCAACCATTGCCGAAAACAACAGACCGTACTGCTTATGATAAAAATCATCTTCGGTTATATATTCGCAGGCAATAACAATGGCATCCTGATCCATAACCATAGATCCGATTACACACTGCTCCGCCTCAAGAGAATTTGGAATAACTCTCTTAATTACACCATCTGCCATATTATTACTGCTCCGTAACTTTTACCCTTATCTTTGTCTGAACCTGAGGATGAAGCTTTACGGTCACTTCGTGAGTACCGAGTGACTTAATCGCCTCATCGAGATGAAGCTGCTTTTTGTCAATGTCTTTTCCGAGCTGAGCTTTGACAGCCTCTGAAATTTCTTTTGACGAAACCGAGCCGAATACTCTTCCGTCGGATCCGGCTTTAAGATGAAGCTCTACAATCTTATCTGAGATTTCTCCCGCAAGAGCTTCTGCAGCAGCCTTCTTTTCGGCTGCCACCTTATCTTCGTGCTTCTTCTGAAGCTTTAAATCATTTAAGTTCTTATCGGTTGCCTCAAGAGCCTGTTTTTTTGTAATAAGGTTTCTCGCATATCCGTCAGAAACGTTTATAATTTCTCCCTTTTTACCTTTGGTCTTTACATCTTCAAGCAAAATTACTTTCATAAAACAATGTCTCCTTTTTCTATCATGTCATCAAGGGTGTTTTTGATAAAGTCTTCGGCCTCATCAATGCTGTAACCCTTAAGCTGAGCTCCGGCCACGTTGAGATGACCGCCTCCGCCCATTTTCTCCATTATTGTCTGAACATCTATTTCATCAATCGAACGCGAACTTACATAGATCATATTCTGATATTCCGTAAGTACAAACGATGCCTTGATTCCTATAATATTAAGCAGTTCATTTGCCGCCTGTGCGCCGACTACCGTAGGGCTTTCGACTCCTTCTGACGGGCATACGGAAATCGCAAATACGCCATGGAAGGCTTCAGCTCTTCTTACCGCTTCCGCTCTTGCTCTGTAAGCCGCCATATCATTTTGGAGCATCTTTCTTACCCTCTCCACATTGGCCCCGGCTCTTCTAAGATATGCCGCCGCCTCAAATGTGCGAACTCCGGTCTTTGTCGTAAAGTTGTTTGTATCTATAATAATTCCGGCATAAAGGCAGTCCGCCTCAGCCTCCGAAAGTCTTATATCCTCCGAAAAATACTGCAATACCTCTGTTACCATTTCGCATGCCGACGAAGCATAAGGCTCGATGTACGAAAGAAGGGCATTTTCAATGCGTTCTTTACCCTGCACATGGTGGTCAAATACAACAATGCTTTCGGCTATCTCCAAAAGCTCAGGGCATTCGGTGTAGCTCGGTCTGTTACAGTCCACAACCATAACAACAGTATTTTTATTGTAAAGTTCAACGGCCCTATCCGGATTTACGAACATATCCTCAGCCCATCCGTCTTCAGGCGTAAACATTGCCTTCATAGGTCTTATAGAGCTTGTTATCTCATCAAGAACGATATGCGCCTCTTTTTCCATTAAAGACGCCGCTCTGTAAATACCGATCGCAGATCCGAAAGAATCCACATCTCCTATATGATGACCCATGATAAGAACTCTTTCGGCAGACTCCATTATCTCCTGAAGGGCCTGAGCCTTAATTCTGGCCTTTACTCTTGTGACCTTTTCAACCTGTCTGGTCTTGTTGCCGTAGTAGCTGATCTCATCGCCTTCTTTAAGTACGGCCTGATCTCCGCCTCTGCCGAGAGCAATATCTATCGCAGCCTTGGCCGAATTATAATTTGCCGTATAGTCCTCTCCCTTTGCTCCTATACCGATACTCAAAGTAACCGCCATACCGTTTCCGACCTTTACTTCCTTTGTATCTTCAAGGATTGAGAACTTATTCTCCTTAAACTCGTCAAGATGATGCTGCTTAAATACGGCAAGATATTTATCCTGATCGTATTTTTTGATAATTACATCTTTATTTTCAAAATACTGGCTTATTCTCTTATCTATGAGCGCTGCAAGAAGCGAAGCTTTAATCTCCTCTACATTCTCAAGCACATCATCATAGTTGTCGATGTAGATAAGGCCGACAGCCATCTTCTCTTCTTCATATTTTTTAATAAGGGTATAACGCTTTGTCTCGTCTATAATATACATGACAAAAATAAACAATTCGTCATCTCCCGGTGCCGCATCTATGAGTTCACCCGAATAGGCCTCCAAAGGCATTCTTCTTATAAACGCCCTAAAATATCTGCCGTCTCTTTCAAGGGTAACAATATCTGTTTCTTCTATTTGAAGAAGGATTTCTCTCGAAAGGCTCGGGAAAACGCCCGCAATCGCCTTATGATAATCCTCTGCTTTTTCGAATTCGGACATGAACTTTTTATTCATCCAAAGAATCTTGCTGTCATATGCCATAATTACATAAGGAATATCAAGATTATCGATAAGAGCAATCTGATCTTTATCGAAATACCTGCTCATATTGAGGAATTCTCTCAAAAGTCCCTGTTTACTCCTCGAGTAAAATACGCATACGCTGAGAAGATAAATGCATACGAAAAGAGTGACAACAATACCCGACTGAATGTCCCATAAATATACTGCGATATTAAGCACGACGAATAAGACCCCCAGATAAATAGGGCCCTTAAGAGTCATTAATAATCTTCCTTTAAAATCTATCTTCCCATTCATGTTTAAAATTATACCACAAAGAAAAGAGGAAAGCGAGAACTTGTCCCTCTTTCCTCAAACTATACATCTTTTAAAAAAGTACGCTCAGCAAAAACGTAATCGTCACAAAGCACACAACCGTTGTGACCATGATACCTTCCGAGAGAATTTCCGTATTTTCTCCGATTTTTTCAGCCTGTATAAGCGGCAGATTTGCCACCGGCATAGCGGCCAAAAGGCAAAATGCCTGAATCATTTCGGTCTTAAATCCTATATGTTTCATTACAAGGACAAGTGCCACCGGAAGGAGAATCATTCTTATAACTATATATATCCATATTTCGGGTTTTTTTAGGCCGTCTTTTATCGAAGACCTTGCCAAAGACACACCCAAAAGTGACATCGTAATAAATATTGTCGCATTTCCGAGATATATTACGCTGTTTGAAATAACGCTCGGAAGAGTGATGTCAAACCAGAATATTACAAGCGTAAGTATCGCCATCACGGTTCCCGGATTAAACATTCTTTTAATGCTTATCTTTTCATTTCCGAGAGTCATAACTCCGTGAGTGTAGAACAAAAGACAATAAAGCACATTACACACTATGACGTATAGCATCGCACTGCTCGGCAGTACGGCTTTTGCCACCGGTATTCCTATAAATCCTATGTTCGTATATACTGTCATAAGATTATAGAATTTGTATTCTTCTTTGGCTATAGGAAGTATTCTCGGAATAATAAGTCCCATAATACAAAGCCCTAAATAAAGCGCCCCTCCGACAATAATCGCATAGATCATGTCTTTATGTGTAGCTGTCATATCTCCCGACAATACGCACGACATTATCAAAGCCGGGTTCACAACATCCATGGCAATTATCGAAAGCTTCTTCGACGTATGGTCATCAATTACATCCCTTTTGTATAAATACACCCCAACCAATACAAGAATCGCTATTACAGCCATCTGCTGTAAAATTACCAATGTGCTCATTTTTTTACCTCGTCAATCTTTAGTAGCAAACATCCTCATTTACAAGGTTTGTCGGACGAGAGCTCATTTTCTCAGACAGACGCTGTGCCAAATGTTCCAAGGCTCTGTATCTTCCTTCATAGAAGGCATCTTCTGACATAAACGCAGCGTGGGGTGTGAGAATACAGTTGTCAAGTCCGAACAGTTCGCTTTTTTCATCCATTTCATCTTCTATCACATCAACTGCAGCAGCCTTAATCTCACCGGTTTTAAGTGCGTTTACAAGTGCGGCCTCATCCACAACCGAGCCTCTGGCTGTATTGATAAAAAATGCCGTCTTCTTCATCTTTTTAAACTCATTTTCGCCCATCATATGATATGTAACATTCTCTATTAAAGGACAATGCATAGAAACAAAGTCTGATTTCTCCAGAAGTTCATCTAAAGTCTCAGCTTTTTCACAGCCGTACTCTTCCAAAAACTCTCTCGATTTTGTCGGTGCGTAAACCAAAATCGACAACCCCAGAGCTTTTAGCGGCGCTACCATTCTTTTCGGAATTTCCCCAAAGAAAACCATTCCGAATACTTTGTCTTTTAATCGGTATGTTTTATATCCAAGAAGCGGATCCCACTTGCCGGCCTGAACGGTTCTGTCAAAATAAGTAATCTTTCTTGCCAGATCGATTGCAAAGCCTACTGCATGAAGAGATACCTCGTCCGCACAAAATCCCGGAATGTTTGTCACACATATTCCATGCTCTGTTGCGGCTTCAATATCCACGTTATTATAGCCTATACTTTGCAAAGATACAATCTTTAATGTGGGAGCCATATCCATAACTTCCTTTGTGACCTTATCATATTCGACAACAAGTCCTTCCGCTCCGCTGTCTCTTACATATTCTCCGAATGTTTTTTTATAATCTTTATCCTTTATTTCAATAAGTTCGAGGTCGTCCACTCCCCATTTTTCCAACAATTCATTTTCATAATCGAGATTATCATCAATATTAAAATACAAAACCTTTGCCATAATCTTTCCTCCGTAAACTATTCCTCAAGATTGAATCTGACCTTCATAAGTTTAGCCAGCGCTTCTGCCGTTCCGTTAATTCCGAAGACCTCGCTGTTAATAAGCAGGTCAAGATTTGAAGGATCTCCCGGAGCGTAACCGGCATAATACATATGATAAGCTTTCCTTGCCTTATCTACTTTTTTAATGGTTTTTTTTGCGGTTTCCCTGTCCAGCCTCAAAATATCAACGCAGTTTCTGAGTCTGGCCTCATAAGGCGCATATACATGAACCTTAAACGCATTTTTATCATTTCCGAAAACATAATCCGCACATCTTCCCACAATAATACATGAACCTTTATCCGCAAAGTCACGTATTATTTTTACCTGTTCGTTGAAAATCATATCCTGCTGTTCGGTAGCATCATTTCCCAGCGGCAAAGTCATATTAAAAAACTTGTTTTTAATGCTTTCTTCGTTTTCCTTTATTGTCGAAACCGGAACCCCGAGATTTTGAGCCGTCTGCTCTACAATATCTCTGTCATAGAATCTTATATTCAAAAGCTCCGCAAGTTTCATGGCAATCGGTCTGCCCATACTGCCGAATTCTCTCGAAATAGTTATAACAAATTTATTATCCATATTCTTCCTCCTTGATTTAAAGGCTTTCCTCTAAAATCTTATATACAAGCTCATCTTTAACTTCAATCGGGTTCATCCATAAAAGCCTGTAACCTAAGGTTCCTTCAACAATTTCATCAAACATATCTTCAGTTACCCCAAGACTGGAAAGCTTATCCGGAATTCCTATTTCTGCGTTCATTTTTGCGATCAGAACCGCTGCCTCTTCAGCTGCCTCTTTAGTCGTCATATTATCTGTGTCGGCTCCAAGGATTTTAGCTATATCGGCAAATTTTTCCGTATTACCCATGCAGTTATATTTCATGACTTTAGGAAGAAGAATGGCATTTGTTATGCCGTGGGGAGTATGCGCAATACCTCCCGTTGCCTGAGATATACCGTGAACCGCACCAAGTCCTCCGTTTGCAAAAGCTACCGCAGCCATTGTACTTGCAATTGCCATATGCATTCTGCTGTCAATATTGTTTGGATCATTAATAACAATCGGAAGATGCTCGGCTATAAGTTCTATTGCTCTTCTTGAATACATCGCACTCATAATACTTGCATTTTTCGAGGTATAAGACTCAATCGCATGTGTCATTGCGTCCATTCCGGTTCCTGCCGTTACAGACTTTGGCATATCAAGCTGAATTAACGGATCCAAAATTGCAAGCTTCGGATATAAGTTTGGATGAGTACATGAGAGCTTAATATTTGCCGTAGTATCTTCTATAACGCTTGCACACGAAACCTCTGAGCCGCTTCCTGCCGTTGTCGGTATACATATAAGCGAAACAGACGGATTTTTTGGGGTTTTATCTCCTCCGAATAAATAATCCTTTATCTTTCCCTCATTGTTTTTAAGCATACATACGGCTTTTGCCGTATCCATCGGGCTTCCGCCTCCTACGGCAATCACGAGATCATAATCTTTTTCTCTGACCATATCCGCAAGCTCATCTACAATTTCCATTGGCGGCTCGGGAACAGTATCCGTAAAAATGTCAAACTCCGTGTTTTCGTCTTTCATTTTTTCCGTCATACTCTTAAAATACTCTGATTTTGATACCGACCTGCCCGAGATAATAAGGACTTTTTTTGCACCAAATGATTTTACCCATTTGCCTATATTCCTGCATTCTCCCGCTCCGGAAACTATTTTTACCGGAGAATTAAATTCAAATTCACTCTTCATAATCTAGCTCACCTCTCCTACGACTTTTTCCGAAGTCTTTGCAAATTTAAAAGAAAACTTTTTTCTCTTTTTTACTGACACACCTGCCTTTAAGTATCTTCCGAACCTTCTTTCCACTACTTTAAAAAACTGCTCAAATACCACAAAGACAGCCCAGTATGTAAGGGCACAGACTATATAACACTCCAAAAACTTCTGACTCATGGTTGCAAAATTTCGGGCCTCACCCATCATCTCCATAATGGTAACCATACAGGTAAGGGAGGATGCTTTTAAAAGATTGACAAAATGATTGCCGAAATTAGGTATTGCTATAACAATGCACTGAGGAATTATAATCCTGCTAAACTTCTGCCATTTTGTAAATCCACCTGCATCACAGGCTTCAAACTGTCCGACGGGAATTGTGGACATTGCGGTAATTATCATATCTGCCATATAAGGCACATAAGAAAGTGCAAGACCAAGCACAGCAAAAGCAAATGTCGGCGGCTTCCTTATATCGTAGGTATAAAAAGGCAATGCTGTGTCAAACCAACCCATTATTCCGTCAATGGCCGAATTAAACATATATAAAAACACAAGAATCGGAACACCCTTTAGGAATGCACAGATGAATCTGCAAACTCCTCTTATAATTCTGTTTTTAGCCAAAAGCCCTATGCTTATAAGCACACCCAAAGCAAGAGCCAATAGTATAGAAATAACTGTCAGAGATAATGTTGTGGGTATGCCTGTAACAATATTTTTAAAACTGTTAATATATATTTCCATATCGTTTTCTCCTATAACAAGTTATGCCATTCCAACGTTTAATCTCTTTGTTATTTTTCGTGAAAAATACAGGATTATCATTCCTATTAACCAGAAAATAACACCCACGGTTATATAAAGTTCCATCTGGCCTACACCGTAGTTATTTTTAGCCAGCTGCTGAGCCTTGCCCAATATGTCATACACGCCTATTACTGCTGCGATTGAAGTGTTTTTCATCTGCTCCAATGACATGTTTGTAAGATTCGGAAACGCCGATGCCGCTCCCTGGGGCAGGATAACTCTGTTAAATACCTGGATTTTATTCATTCCGAGGCTTTGAGCCGCCTCGATTTGTCTGTAGTCAATGGCTATATAAGCCGATCTGAATATTTCTGCGAAAAAAGCACTTAGATTTAGTGAATATGCAATAAGAGCATATAAGATTGGATTCCAGGAGCCCGTATTAATTCCATGATTATAAGCTGCTACGGGAATCCAGATAAAAACCAATAAAATCTGAACCATCATTGGTGTACCGCGAATAAATGATATATATAATCCGGATACTGCCTTCGCAATTTTGTTTTTTCCGACTCTGGCCCATGCAAGTATTAATCCGAAAATGTTTGCTACTATCACCGATACCACCAACAACTGTAAGGTGGTAGGCAGTGCCTGCATTAATGCAGGCAGATAGTGCCAAATTATTTTAATTGAATCCACCATCAAGCTACCTCCCTTATAATTTTTTATTTATACCATTCTGCATCATCGGAAGTATATCCGGCATAGTCGAATAAAGAACCTGTTTCCTCCGCAGTTTCAAAATAGTCGCTTCCGAGCCATTTTGTTGAAAGCTCCGATAATGTTCCGTCAAGATAAAGCGAAACCGTTGCCTCATTTACCGCATCTCTGAATTCCGTAAGCGAAGAATTTATAACGCATACGCAGGCAGCTGTTGTAATAGGATCTGAGCAAAATGTTGTCTCTGCAAATGTTGAATCTGATGCTATAAGATCCGCATACATACTTTCTCCGCCAAACCAGCAGTCATACTTACCTTTAATTACATCTTCCAATCCCTCAAGATAAGGAATGTATTCACTTGTAGGATCCTGGATATAAGCAACATCCGGATACTCCTCTGCCATCTGGCTGAGTACTACAGAAAGTCCGTCATTAGGCGGGTTCGGTACAAGTGTCTTTCCGTCAAGCTCTTCAAAACTTGTAAAACTGTCCTCCGTTCTTGAGATAAGGTTTACAGGATAGTAACTCTGCGGAATACTTAAAATATAATTTTCCGCTCTCGCAGGTGTTACAAAGTGAGCCGAAACGCTCATAGCATATGTTCCTGCCTGAATTGCTGCCGGAGCCGCATCTGCACCTGCCGAAACATATTCAAATGTATAATCCTCAAGAAGCTCATCCAAAGCAAGCATGTATTCGTAGTCATAGCCCTGGAAGTCTCCGTTTTCATCCGTATAAGTATATGGAGCCATACCGTCAAGAACCGCAACCGTTACAGTATAAGTTCCGTCTCCGTTATCCGTCATTCCGGCAATTCCTTCACTTGAAGTACTTGCGCTTTCCCCAGAGCTGTCCGCTTCCGAACTGCTTCCCGTACCGCATCCGGCCATTAATGTAAGAAGCATAACTCCTACAAGACAAACTGCTGCTAATTTCTTTTCTCCTCTGAATTTTTTCATACGCAAAATTCTCCTTTCATAGTTAAAATATTTTATTAAAAATCCTAAGCGTTAATTCTTGCCAAAAACTCCTGTGTACGTTTTGTCTTAGGATTATCAATAACTTCCTCAGGGCTGCCGTCTTCAACAACAATGCCGCCTTCCATAAAAATAACTCTTGTAGCCGCCTCTTTTGCAAAAGCAATCTCATGAGTTACGATAAGCATCGTAATGCCTGTCTTTGCAACTTTCTTTATACATTCAAGCACTTCTCCGACAAGTTCGGGATCAAGTGCGGATGTAGGCTCATCAAAGAGGATAACATCGGGCTGCATTACCAAAGCTCTTGCAATTCCAACCCTCTGCTGCTGTCCTCCGGAAAGCTGTGACGGATAAAAATCCGCTTTTTCCAAAAGACCGACGTTATAAAGAGCCTGTTCGGATTTTTCTCGGGCAACTCTTCTGTCCATTTTCTTTACGGTTACAAGCCCTTCCATAACGTTTTCTACGGCAGTTTTGTTTCTGAAAAGGTTGTACTGCTGAAAAACCATTGCCGTTTTTCTTCTCAAAGTACAAATCTTCCTTTCACTTTTCTCTTTTGCATCTACCGTATAATCATTAACGGTTATGCTTCCCTCATTGGCATGTTCAAGAAAATTAATGCATCTTAGCATTGTTGTTTTTCCCGATCCGCTGGGTCCGAGTATAACAACCACTTCTCCTTTATCAACATCAATGTTGACTCCGTTAAGGACATTGTTATCTCCAAAATGCTTGTAAATATTTTTGATTGATAACATAGGGGTTTTTTCATTTGCCATACAGTTGTCCTCCTTCTTAATCTCTGAATTTAACTAACAAAAAAAGGCGCTTTCTTCATTCGAAGATAGCGCCTTTGCTGATTTTTATGATTGTGAACCGAAGCGGTTTCTTTAAGATGGTTGTAAATATAGCACAGGCTTTTTGTGCTGTCAACCCCAAAGTTTAAGACAAATTTATTAAAAAATGTGTGTTTTCTTATATTATGCGTTCAAAAAAATTTCAGGCATTTTTTCATTTGCAAACCGTACAAATTTTTCGGCTGCAGGTGATAATTTATTATTTTTTTTGATTGCAATTCCCAAATCTCTGTAAAATTCCGGTTCAAGAGGAAGTATATCAACCTTGTAAGTTGATTTTAAACAAATGAGTTCTGAGAGAATACTTAATCCGAGCCTGTTTTCAACCATGGAAAGTATCGTCTGATCGTCTAAAACCGAATAATTATATACCGGCCTTACCCCACTGCTTTCAAGAGCATGATGAACATCGAAATCATTTCCGTCTGCAGAAAGGATGAAAGGTTTCCCCTCAAAGTTCTCTATCCGAAATTCTTCCTCTCCGTCGAGCACATAGCCTTTTGGCAATACCGCGACAAGAGGATCCTTACCGAAGGAATGGAAATCTATTTTTCTGTCATAGGGTTTACTTACAAAAGCAAACTCAACGGAATTGGAATCGAGCCATTCAAATATATCCTTGGCTCCGCCTTCTCTTATATCGACAGTAATATTGGGATGGTTGTTTTTAAACTCCGTTAAAAGCTTTGGCAATAAATGGGATGCTATGCTTGAATATGTTGCAAGAGTAACCTTTCCGTACTCAAGACCTTTTATTGCATAAACCGTCTCTTCGAGTTTTTCATTGCTGTATACAAGCTCTCTGACTCCGGGCATCAGTTCTAAAGCTTCACGAGTCAGTGTTACTCCGTATTTTTCTCTGTTGATAAGCAAAAATCCAAACTCTTTTTCCATGTTTTTTATTACATGGCTGATACCCGGCTGCGAATAGCCAAAGGTCTCCGCCGTTCGTGTCAGATTTTGAGACTTACTTAAATCAAGCAGAATCTTATATCCCTGAATATCCATAGTCAGCCCTCCTAAACCTCAATTTTTTTAAGTACTATACTATTACAATATTTTCTTTAGGTCAACCAGATATTCAATTTTCTTATTTCTGCCCAAAAGTATTGTAAGTTTACGAATGCCCTACTTTGCCCTTATGATGACTGTGTTACAAAAATTAAAACGAAGGAGGCATTATTATGGCGATGAAATTTGAAGACTACAAACAGTATCTAAGTCCTGTTTTTTATAAACAGACTGACTTAGTCGCCAAATCTGCAAGTGGTTGTTATCTTACAGATGTAAACGGAGATAAATACTTGGATTTTGTACAGGGTATTGCAGTTAATGCTTTGGGGCATAATTATCCGCCTATAGTAAAAGCTATACAGGATCAGGCGGGAATGCTCGTTAACGCATCTTTTAATCTTGTTAACTATGAATCAACTCTTACACTGGCCAAGGGACTTGCCGGAGTAACCCCGGAAGGTCTTACTTCAATCTTCTTTACAAACGGCGGTGCCGAGGCAACAGACAGTGCATTAAAGCTTTCAATGAGTTATACGGGAAGAAGTGCTGTTATCGCATTTATGGGTTCATTTCACGGACGCACGGTAGGTGCTACTTCGATAACGGGCTCTAATTCAAAATACAGAAAGCACTATAATCCACTCATGGGAAATGTATATTTTGCTCCTTATCCAAGCAAGGATTTATGTCCCGAAGGAATGGATGCCGAAGAAAGAGCAAAGTACTGTTTATGGGAACTTGAAAAGCTTCTTAAATATATAGTCTGGCCGGAAGATGTTGCCTGTATATATATGGAACCTGTTATGGGTGAAGGCGGATACGTTGTTCCGGATAAACTTTTTGTACAGGGCGTTGCAAAAATATGTAAAGAGCACGGCATTCTTCTCATCTTCGATGAAATCCAGTCGGGCTACGGAAGAACAGGTAAAATGTGGGCCTCACAGCATTTTGATGTTGTACCGGATATTATGACGGTGGGAAAGGCTATTGCCGGCGGATTACCTATGAGCGCCGTTATAAGCACTCCCGAAATAATGGATAAATGGCCTATCGGTACTCACGGTACAACCTTTGGAGGAAATCCGGTTGCTGCGGCTGCGGGCTGCGTTGTATTGGAAGAGTTTAAAGACGGCAAGCTTCTTGAAAACGTAAACACAATGGGGACTTATCTAAAGAGTGAGCTTCTTAAGATAAAAGAAAAATATCCTTGCATTTCGGATGTCAGAGGTGTAGGTCTTATGATTGCAATAGAATTTTCACACGAGGACGGAACTCCCGGCGGAGATATCTGGCTCGATGTCAAGGCTCGAATGCTTAAAAGACATATGCTTACCCTAAACTGCGGAGTCCACGGAAACGGAATGCGTTTTGCAACTCCGCTTAATGTTAAAAAGGAAGAGATTGACGAAGGCCTCAGAATTTTAAGCGAATCAATTGAAGAAATGTACAGCCAAAAAGCTGACTAATATATTTTAAGAAAGAAGGTAAATATTATGAGCAGAATACAGATCACATCGGAAAAATGCGGCGAATGCCACGGACCATACGCATTGGGCGTTAAAATGGGAAACATTATTTTTACAACTCAGATCGGTACTGATGCTACCGGAGAAATGGTTGAAGGAGGTATGGCGGAGCAGACAAGAGCCACAATGGAAAACGCAAAGGCCGTTCTTGAATCTGCCGGTGCTTCTATGGACGATATAGGCAAAGTTACAATTTATATTAAGGATATTAATCTTATTCCGGAAATGAACTCGGTTTATAAGGAATATTTTCCTGAAGGCGACTTTCCTGCAAGATGCTGCACACAGTGTGTAGATATGGTAAACGGATGTCTTGTTGAAATGGAATTTGTTGCCGTAGTTTAATATTTTAAAAACAGGCAAAGGGGCCGAATTCTTTTACGGATTCGGCTCTTTAATATTTATGCAGGAGGTTTGTATATGTGTCTTAGAATAGAAAATCATGTAATACTCGACGTTCAGCCGAAAGGCAAAGAAGTTGATATTACTGTAGACGGAAAAACCATTAAGGCTTATGAAGGTGAACCGATTCTTGCCTCAATACTAAATGCTGGAATAAAGATCAACCGCTACACTGTAAAACGAAAAGAACCGCGCGGTCTTTTTTGCGGAATCGGTCAGTGCACCGACTGTGCAATGGTTGTTGACGGAAAAGCAAATGTGCGTACCTGTATTACCCCTGTAAAAGCAGGTATGGTTATAAATACTCAGAATGGATTGTCAAAGGGGGAATAGAAATGATTGAAAAAGATGTCTTAGTAATAGGTGCCGGTCCGGCAGGTCTCGCTGCTTCAATTGAGGCCGGAAAAAGAGGCGCCTCCGTTTTACTTGTGGATTTAAATATGTACCCGGGCGGTCAGCTGTTTAAGCAGATACACAAGTTCTTCGGTTCAAGCGCCCACCGCTCCGGCACAAGAGGTTTTAATATAGGAAAGGAGCTTTTGGAAGAAGCCACGGATGCCAATGTTGAAATATGGCTCGAAAGTACAGTCATAGGCATTTTCCCGGGGCAGAAAATAGCAATCGAAAAAGGCTCTGACTCAGGTGAAAAGAAAATAATTACAATTACCGCCAAAGAAATAGTTATTGCCACCGGTGCATCGGAAAACGCAATAAGATTTAAAGGATGGACAACCCCCGGTGTAATGGGCGCCGGCGCAGCTCAGACCATGATTAATGTAAACCATGTTAAACCCGGCCAAAAGATTGTAATGCTTGGCACGGGAAATGTAGGTCTTATTGTCTCATACCAGCTCATGCAGGCCGGATGCGACGTTGTTTCTTTAATAGAAGCCGCCCCTAAAATCGGAGGATACGCAGTCCATGCCGCAAAGATAAGGCGTGCAGGTGTACCTATCCGTCTTAAGCATACAATAACAGAAGCCATAAAGGGTAAAGACGGTACGGTTTGCGGTTGCGTTATTGCAGAGGTTGATGAAAACTTCAATCCTATTGCCGGCACTGAAGAAACAATAGAATGTGACACCATTACTCTTGCCGCAGGTCTTAAGCCGACAATGGATATCGTAAAGCTCTCAGGCTGCAAGCTCACCTATAACGGTCCTTTCGGCGGCTTTATTCCGCTTCACAACGAAAGAATGGAAACCAGTATTAAAGGCGTATACGTAGCCGGAGATACTACAGGTGTTGAAGAGGCAAATACCGCTTTGGAAGAAGGCAAAATTGCAGGAGTAAGTATAGCTGAGGATTTAGGTCTTATCAGCAAAGAGGAAGCCGACTCAAGCAGAAAAGAGATTTGGGACCGCCTTCACTCACTTCGTCTCGGACCGTTCGGAGAACGCAGAATGGTCGAAAAAGAAACCGTTTTAAACCGGTATGAAACTATCGTCGGCGCTCCGCAACCGGCATTTTAAGGAGGTTATGCTTATGTCTTTAATAAATACAGGTTATTTGGAATATGAAGAATTAAAATCAATACAGACTCTTCCGAGCGACAAAAGATACGAAGAAGGTCCGGTAGCCGTCATAGAATGTGTTCAGGAAATCCCCTGCAACCCATGTGAAGCATCTTGCAAATTCGGAGCCATTAAAATAGGTGAGCCCATCACAAATCTCCCTATTCTTGATGATGAAAAATGTGTAGGCTGCGGATTCTGCGTTTCAAAATGTCCGGGGCTTGCCATCGTAATAGTAAACAAAGCCTATTCCGCAACTTCTGCAACCGTTGCTTTTCCATTTGAATACTACCCTCTTCCAACAGAAGGAGAAGTTAGAAAAGCGCTGAACAGAAAAGGCGAATATATTTGTGACGGAAAAATTGTTAAAGTCAATAATCCGGCATCCTTTGATCACACCCCTGTAGTAACAGTTGAAATTCCAAAGAAATTTGCTGATGAGGTCAGAACTGTAGAACGCATTCATGCATAAGATTGGAGGATATTATGAATAAAGAATTTAGTGATGATATGATTGTATGCCGCTGTGAAGAGGTAACAGTCGCCGATATAAAAGAAGCAATACGTGAAGGAGCGAAAGATATTGTCGGAGTCAAAAGAAGAACCCGTGCAGGAATGGGGCTTTGCCAGGGCAGAACCTGTGAAAAACTCGTGGCCCAGATACTTGCTCAGGAACTTGGAGTAAGCCCTTCCGAAGTCGGCACATCTTCTGCCAGACCTCCGGTAAGACCTGTTACCTTCGGAGAACTCGCATATGGGGAGGTGATCTAATGAATAAGGAATACGATGTAGTTATAATAGGTGCCGGAGCAATCGGTACATCAGTGGCTTATCATTTGGCAAAGGCCGGATACTCTGCCGCTATTATAGAAAAAGGCGATATTGCAAGCGGTTCTTCAAGTCACTGCGATGCTGTAGCTCTTATCTGTGACAAGCTTCCCGGTATTGATACAAAAATGGGCCAAGCAAGTATTGATTATTTCGGAGAACTTGCCAAAGAATTTGATTACGATTTCGAATACACACCAAAGGGATGTCTTTATATTTGCGAGACTCAGCCGGAGTTTGATGCTGCAAGCGAATACTGCAAAAAACAGAATGAAAACGGCTATCCGCTTCGTATGGTTGATCATGACGAATTATGCGAAATGGAACCTCATATAGCAAAGGATCTTACGGGAGCTTTATATACTCCGTCTTCCGGATCTATCGCCGTAAGTCCTTACAAGCTCTGTTTTGCTTTCATTCATGAGGGCAGAAAATACGGGCTCGATACATTTACCTACTGCGATATCGAAAAAATAAATCTTGATCCTAAAACAAATGCCGTAAAAAGTCTTGAAACAAATCAGGGCACAATCTATACCAAAAGAATCGTAAACTGCGCCGGAGCATGGGCAAGCTTTGTCGGAAAGCTTACAAACCTGGATATTCCGATTGAGCCGAGAAAAGGAACAAACCTTGTTTCAGAACAGACCGAAAGATTATGCAATAACAAAATTCTCGAATACGGTTATATGATGAGTAAATTTGACAGCATTAATTTTAAGAGGAATGTAAGTCCGCTCGTTGAAGAACTAAACATAGCTTTCAACCTCGAATACACCCCTTCAAACAATCTTCTTGTCGGAGGAAACAGACTTTTCAGAGACTATGATATCCGTTCCGAAATAGAAACAATGAAGGCCATAAGCGAAAGGGCAATACGTTTTTATCCGGAGCTTGCAGAGATAAAATGCATAAGAACATACTCAGGCGTCAGACCGTTTGTAACAGATCACTTACCTATTGTTTCGAATGTGGATTCAATACCGGGATATTATATAGCTGCAGGTCATGAAGGCGACGGTATTTGTTTTTCTCCTATAACAGGAAAATTCATGGAACAGATTATCAGCAACAAACCTACAGACTTTGATATAAGCAAGCTTGATTTTTCCCGTTTTGAAGCTAAAAAGGAGGCTTGCCGATGAATTCAAATATCAGGTACGGCTATATGTCCCCTCTCACCGATAATGTAGTCGTTAAAATGAAAAAAGGGCAAAACATAGCCGGATATCCCATAGGAATAATTTATATCGATGATGTATATTATCCGATGCTTCCGGGAAATATTGTAAACGGCTATACCTTTGATTTTCCGACCCGTCTTATGCCGGTTGAGGGGCTTGACTGCCCTAATCTTTTCAATACCTGCGAAGGTGTTGAAGAAAAAATATATGAAGCGTGTAAAAAACTTGAAAAAGAAGGTGTCCGTGCAATCAGTTCTGCCTGCGGTTTTTTCGGTAACTACCAGGCCGGGATGGCAGAGAAATTAGATGTCCCGGTTGCTCTTTCAAGCCTTGTACAGCTTCCCTGGATCGCGACTTTATTAAAGAAAAGCCAGACCATAGGAGTACTCACAGCTCAAAAAGATTCTTTTACGGATAGTTTACTTGACAGCTGCGGTGTAAGTGAAGACATCAAAAAAAGGCTTGTCGTGAAGGATTTGGGACATGAAAAAGAATTTTCCTGCATTACTGAAGGACGGGGAGAATTCGATAATGCAATTGTAAAAGAAGAAGTGGTTAATAAAGCCTTGGAAATAGTAAAGGAAAGTCCCCAAACCGGAGCAATACTTTTAGAATGCAGTGACATGCCGCCTTATGCTCATGCGGTACAAGCCGCAACCGGTCTTCCGGTTTTTGATTTTACAACGCTTATAAAATGGCTAAACTTTGCCGTTACACAAAAGCCATACTTTGGCTTTATCTAAATTAACGAAATTCACTACCATATACATCCATAAAAAGGGCCCTGCACAAAACTTTGTGCAAGGCCCAAATTAATTATACTCTCTAAATTATTCAGCTACGTATGGAAGAATAGCTACGTGACGTGCACGCTTAACAGCAACAGTGATCTCTCTCTGGTGCTTAGCACAGTTTCCTGTGATTCTTCTAGGAAGAATTTTACCACGCTCTGAGATGTACTTTTTAAGCTTAGCTGCGTCCTTGTAATCGATTACGTTGTCCTGTCCACAGAATACGCAAACTTTTTTTCTTCTACGTCCGCCTCTCCTTTTCATTGGAGAATCAGTTTTATTAAAAGCCATTTTTAACCTCCTGTAAAATCAAAACAGGCTTTAAACGAAAGGCAATTCCTCTTCCAATCCTTCCGGAATGTTCATAAACCCTTCGCCAGCCGATGCGCTAGGAGCCGGGGTATCCTGCCTGTCATATGAAGCAGTATTTCCGCCTGAAGCGCCTTTACTTTCAACAAATTCATGGTCTTCGATAACGACTTCTGTCGTATATACCTTCTGACCTTCCTTGTTTGTGTAACTTCCGGTCTGAATACGGCCGTTAACGGCAATCTTTGTACCCTGTCTGAGATACTTTTCAGCGAATTCTCCCTGTCTGCCAAAAGCAACACAGCTGATAAAATCCGCACTCTGTTCATTACCATCACCATTTGATCTTTTGAATCTTCTGTCAACGGCAAGTGTATATCTTGCAATAGCAAGCGGTGTTTCACCCTGTGAGTATCTCACATCCGGGTCTCTTGTAAGTCTGCCAATTAAAGTTACTCTATTCATATATTATCCTCTTTTCTCTTTCTATCTACGCTTCTGCCTTAACGCATAAATATCTGAGAACGCCGTCTACGATACGAATTCTTTCTTCAATATCAGCCGGTACTGTCGGCTCTGCATCGAAGTGGATGAAGTAGTAATATCCTTCTGACATCTTCTGAATTTCGTATGCAAGCTTTTTCTTGCCCCACTCATCAATGTCAGTGATGTTGCCGCCGAAACGTGTTACGAGATCTTTTACCTTCTCGAGTACGGCTGTTCTTGCATCATCCTCGAAATTTGCATTAAGAACAAGAGCTAATTCATATTTGTTCATGCTTTTACCTCCTTTTGGTCTCTGGCCCTCAACCTAATGAGAGCAAGGAATTTTTATATATCACGAAAACATATATTACCATAAGAAGGCGCTCATTTCAAGCCTTTTTTAGTATTTCCACGGTGTTTTTTTCCACCTTTTTTCTTGCCAGCATTATCTGATGGCCGCACGAGGTACATTTAAGTCTGAAATCCGCTCCGACTCTCATGATTTCCCACTCATACGATCCGCAGGGATGCTGTTTTTTCATCTTAATAATATTCCCGACTTCAAATTCCATATCTACTCCAGAGATATGCCCTGCATATCGGCAAGGCTCTTAAATACTTTACCTATCTTTTCCTTTACAACAAGAGTATTTTCACCTCTGGCAATACCAAGTTCGCTCTCGTTAATAATAACAAGGTATTTGCCGTCGAAGTAGTTGATATAAGATGCCGCAGGATATACCGTAAGAGACGTTCCTCCGATAATAAGCATATCGGCCTTGGAAATTGCCTCTATGGATTTTCTGACATCATAGTCCGGAAGAGACTCTTCATAAAGCGTAATATCAGGTCTTATCATCCCTCCGCAGCTGCAGTGAGGCACAGCCTCGTCTGAGTCAAAAATATAGTTTATATCGTATTCTTTGCCGCATTTTAAGCAATAATTCCTAAGAGCGCTGCCGTGAATCTCATAAACATTTACACTGCCTGCCTTCTGATGAAGCCCGTCAATGTTTTGTGTAACCACTGCCTTAAGCTTACCTGCTTCTTCAAGCTTTGCGAGGTATTTATGAGCATTGTTCGGCTCAATGTCTCTTGTATCCATTTTTTGTCTGTGAAATTCAAAATAGACTTCCGATTCATTCATAAGACAGCTGTGGCTCAAAAGATATTCAGGCTGATACTTGTCAAACTGTACATCATGCTGATTGTACAAACCGTCCTTACTTCTGAAATCAGGAATTCCGCTTTCCGTCGATACACCGGCTCCTCCAAAGAAAACAATGTTTTTGGCATCTGATATCCATTCATTTAATTTCTCGATTTCGGTCATCATAATCCCCCTTTCATCGCTTCTTTTATTCTAACACAAAAGGATTCGCTTGTAACAGCGAATCCTTTTAATAATTTACATTTTTCCTTTTGCTCTTAAAACTTCCGGCTGGAACCTTCTCATCTCTTCTGCTATTTCCTTACTCATAAGGAGCATACATATAAGGTTCGGTATCGCCATCAGCGCATTTGCTATATCGGAGAAGTTCCATGCAATCTCAAGTGTCGTGGTTGCTCCGGCATAGACTACAAGGCTGAAAAGTATTCTGTATACCATGTTGTATTTCGGTCCGTGGAAGATGTATTCAAAAGCTTTTTCACCATGGTATTCCCATCCGAGAATTGTCGAGAATGCGAAAAGCGCAATTCCGACTGATACGATAATAGGTCCCGCAGGTCCAAGTACTGTCTCAAAGGCTGCCATTGTAAGAGTGGCTCCCTTATATACCTCTCCTGTCGCAGGATTAATCTGTCCGAGCATTCCCGATGAAGCGATACAAAGTCCTGTGATTGTACACACAACGATTGTATCCCAGAATGTTCCTGTCATATTGATATAAGCCTGTCTTACAGGATCGTCTGTATGAGCTGCTGATGCAGTAATAGCAGCAGAACCCATTCCGGCTTCGTTTGAGAAGCATCCTCTTGCAAAACCGTAACGAATAGCGTTCATCATAGATGCCGTAATAGTACCGCAAAGACCGCCGCCTACAGCCTGTACACTAAAGGCCATTCTAAATATCATTGCAACACCGGCAGGAAGATTTTCAATATTACCTATAATAACGATGATTCCGCCAATCATGTAAAATACTGCCATAAAAGGTACAACAACAGACGATACCTTTGATATTGTCTTAATACCGCCTACTATAATAATAAGAGCAAGAATGGTAAGTACAACACCAACAACCTGAGTATCAAAACCGAATGTTCCGTTAAGCGCTTCGGAAATTGAGTTAGCCTGTGTAAGGTTTCCGATACCGAATGATGCAACGACTGCAAAGAACGCGAAGAGCCATCCTAAAATTGCACCGAAAGTCTTATTCTTAAGACCTTTCTTCATTGTATACATCGGTCCGCCGGCCATCTCACCGTTTTCGTTTACTTCACGATATTTAATAGCAAGCATACACTCGGCAAACTTAGAAGTAAGACCGAAAGCCGCACAGATTTCCATCCATACCAAAGCACCCGGACCACCGGATACCATAGCTGTTGCAACACCAACGATATTACCTGTTCCTATCGTAGCCGCAAGAGCTGTTGTAAGCGCCGCAAAAGGGGAAACGTCACCTTCGCCGCCTGTCGTCTTTTTTCTGGACTCACGGCTGAGCGTTCTCTTAATTGCATAACCTAAGTTTCTCCATGATAAAAATCTTGTTCTGATTGTAAGAAATATTCCGGTTCCTACAAGAAGCACAAGCATAACGGGTCCCCAGACAAAGCCGTCAACCGTTACCAGAATGTCATTTAAACTCTCCATTTCATCCTCCATAAATTAAATTTGCAAAAAATAAAGGAGGGCTACTAACTACTAGCGCCCTCCTTTGGACTAACTTATTGTATCATTATAAATACAATCCGTCAAGGATTTATATTTGTCTCTGTATTGCGCACATCGCATTACCGTTATGTGTGAATGAATGTAGGATCCTTTTTCATCTTACCCGATACATATGCAAAGTAAAGCAGGCAAAGCGTAAGCTGCAAAAGACTCGATGCCGGAGTAGCCATTCCGATCCAGAAGAGTGAAACCGGCTCTCTCATCTTCATTATAAAAGAAAAAGGAATTCTTACCAAAAACGCACCCGTTATACCCTGAAGCATAACAAACCTCGTTCTGCCGCAGCCGTTGAAAAATCCGACAAAGCAAAACATTCCCGAAACAAGCAAGGTATCAAAGGCATAAGCTTTAAGATATTCATAAGCACAGGCAATAACATCGTCTTTTCCGGCAGCAAACAAAGATGCCATAAATGTTCCGTGGAAATAAGTAAAGTATGCCATCACTATTCCGGCAGCCACAGATATAATAAGTCCGCTTCTTAACGTATTTAACGCTCTGTTCCACTTTCCGGCTCCAATGTTTTGTGCAACAAAAGCGGCCATTGACTGCATTATTGCAGAAGGCACGAGCATAATAAATCCACAAAGCTTTTCCGCAACTCCTATTCCTGCCGAAGCTGTAACTCCGAGTGAATTTACTATAGCCGTAACCACAAGGAAGGAAATACTTATAAGAGTATCCTGGAAAGCAATCGGAAGGCCGAGCTTAACCGTGGCTTTAAGATGAGGCCTTATTATCCTTATATTCTTTATTCCGAACTCAAAAGAAAGTCCTCTTTTGCCAATAATAAAAAGCGAAATAATAACGCTAAAAGCCTGGGCCATAACAGTGGCTATAGCTGCGCCCGCAACTCCCATTTTAAGCCCGCCGACAAGAAAAAGATCTCCGGCAATATTAATAACGCAGGCAATCGCAACTGTCATAAGCGGCACCCTTGAATTGCCGAGTCCTCTAAAGAGTGCTCCCAAAAGGTTATAAGCCACTATAAACAAAAGTCCGGCTCCGCATATTCTAAGGTAAAGTACCGTTCCCGCAAATGCTTCCTCGGGGCTTTGCATAATCGTAGCTATCGGATTTGCCATAATCTCTATAATAACGGTTACTATAATGCCCAGAATTGCAAACAGGCATATTCCCGTACCCATTACATCTCCGAGCTCATCTTCTCTTTTCATTCCTATCATCTGCCCGAGAAGAATTGTGGTACCCATAGAAAGCCCGATAATGACCTGAGTAATCGTCATCATAAGCCAGCTTCCCGTATTTACCGCAGACACATCCGCCGTCGTTCCGAAGTTGCCCACGACCCACATATCCACTCCGCCGTATAGACTCTGCAAAAGCAGCGCCCCAAGCACCGGCAATGCAAATTTAATAAGCGGAAGGGTGATAGGACCTTCCGTAAAATTGTTGGTCTTTTCCATATTGTCTCCTATTTTTATCCATCTTTATCAATCAGTATTGCTATTTTAACATAATCTGCCCCAAAATACTCATTTTTTTGCCTTCCCCTTGAGGGGAAGGTGGCGCCGCAGGCGTCGGATGAGGTGTCGGCGCCGCAGGCGTCGGATGAGGTGATGACGCCGCAGGCGTCGGATGAGGTGTCAGCGCCGCAGCCGTCGGATGAGGTGTCGGCGCCGCAGCCGTCGGATGAGGTGTCAGCGCCGCAGCCGTCGGATGAGGTGTCAGCGCCGCAACCGTCGGATGAGGTGTCAGCGCCGCAACCGTCGGATGAGGTGACCCTCACATACAAAAAATGCAGACCAAAAGGTCTGCATTTAAGTCGGCGTGACAAGATTTGAACTTGCGGCCTCTGCGTCCCGAACGCAGCGCTCTACCAAACTGAGCCACACGCCGTTATTTGAGTGTCTTTACTCAAGACACTCAAATATTCTATCACATTACATATAAAAATGAAAGCATTATTTTTTACTAATTTGTTCTCATATAAGCGATGAAAAAACTTCCTCCGTCAGAGGCCTGTTCTTCACCTTCTTCAAGCGTTACTGTCTTTGTGGTCTCACTTGAAGGATAGAAATAAGTCACATTAGATGAGCTGTATCCGACAATGAGCACAGGTTCTCCGTCGCCGTCTAAAGAAAGCACAGGTGTGCCCTGTCCGACATAGTAAAGCGCTTCTTCAAGGCTGATGCCGCAGAGGTCTAACACCCTGTAATCCGTCAATGTAACAGTCATAGTTTCAAGTGCACTCTTTCCGTCACTTAAATATGTCTCTGCGTTGTTTGAAATGTCTTCGTAATTAAGTATCGCATCAATACACTGAGCAAGTGTGCTCTCATCCTCCGCGCTCGACGGCACCGTTATACTTTCCGAAATATCAATAGAAGTTGCCTTTGTTCTCGTCCAAATATATGAGGTATCACCCGCAATTACAACTGCATTTTCCGTATCTGCCGAAATAACCGCTTCGTTGATATATGTGGTAGATAAAATAATATCTCCCTTTCTGTATACAAAGTATACATCATCCGGTATCTCTTTAAACAAAAATTCATATTCTGTCGCAAGCTCAACTATCTGATTTTCGGCAGTTACATATCTCGGCGAGTCATCTTCTATGCTCTCGCTTAGAACAATTGTCACCTGCGTCTGCTCCGCATCTTCATTATAAGTTGAAGAAAGATAAGCCACCTGGCTGTCTGTCTCTTCGTAGTTGATAATGGTATCCTCGAATGTACTTACCCACTTATCGCTCTTCTTTTTAACTCTGACAAGTTGGAGAGCATCCTCCTCTTCATAAACCGATACAACATAATATCCGTCCGGCTCATAGGTCTTTATCTCATTATAATCCTCATCAATAATCTTCAGACAGTACATCGGGAATGTAACATTTCCGGCGCTGTCAGTCGTTATGTCCTCCTCTTTTGCAATACCGTATACCAAATCATCGTTAATATAGTAAAGAGGTCTGATATAGCACCCGTCCGGAGCCGTAACAGTCTGAATCTCTTCAGTATTTAAGTTGCAGATTTTTATTTCCGTGGCACAGCTAATATCATTGCCGCTTATAAGAGCTATGTATTTACTGTCACTTGAGAATACGTAACCCGAGGTGCAAAGTCCGTCAAATACCGTCTCCGAAAGCTGGTCATTTAAATCCACGCTGTAAAGCGCATCCTCCGATAATATATAGAAAATATTGTCGGCATTTACATATAAAAGTCCTCCAAGCTCATGGGAGAGTACCTCATAAGACTTATTAGACTCGACAAAGGTCTCTTCTTCAACCGTTCCGGTTATAGAATCATATCTGTAGACTCCTACGCCTACAACTCCTTCGTGTTTTCCTCTGTTAACATAGCCGTATACAACAAACTCAATGCTTCCGCTTTCGTCCATACTGCAGATTTTGATGTCATGCTCATCATATACATCTCTTAAATCCGTATAATCGTCCACATAGCTGTATACTTTAATAATCTCGTTGTTTTCCTCGTTATAGCTCCAAAGCTCTCCGTTTTGCACAAAAGCCACTGCGGTTCCGCCTTCGTTTGAGGCATATTCGACATCATCATCTGTTATACCCAAAATTACATTTGTTCCGCTGTAAACGCTTCCGTCATAGGCAAAGAACTGGCTCATCTGCCTCTCATAATCAAGGAGGTATGCCCTTTCCGTTGAAATCCTTATTCTGTAATACTCTTCAACCTCAAAATACTTTTCATCTCCGTTATCATCCGTCATCTGCGCCATATAGCTTATTGTCACGGCATCATAACTCGTATTCATTTCATTTACATATACCGTAACGTCTGAGATGATTTCAGGTCGGTAAGAGGCCCACATTATCTGGTCTAAAGAGGCATTGATATCGACGAACGAAAGATCGTCATTTGCCATTCCGGAAACCGGCTCAATATATGTAGATATCTTTGAACCGTCCCCACCGGAAAAAGTTACGTCATGGAACATCATGGCAAACTCAATTGACTCATCTGTATTTGTTCCTTCTTTAAGCATAATTCTGGAATAATAATAGACATCACCTTCATCTGTGCTTAAGTCTATCACCAGAAGATATTCTTCATTTTCATCAAGGATATTTTCAAGAGTCAGCTCGGCGGTAATTATATCTCCGTCTTTGCTATAGTCCGAAACCTCTGTATTCTCAAGGAATCTTTCGGCATCTGTACTTTCAACTATATACGAAATCCCGTTTACAGCGGTTCCGTAGGTATCAACCTCTATACTGATTACACCGTCATTTTCCACCGGAGTAATGTTTTTGCGCATAGAGCAAACATCCATCTCGGTCTTATAACCATGCATCTCATTGATTTTTATATCATTATCGTAGAAGCAGACAACCGGGAGAGTTGCATCGGCAAGTTCTTCCGAAGCATCCACGGTTCCCGCTGATGAACCTATTAAATTAAAAAATATAAGTGCTACAGCAAATATTCCTAAAAGCCCCCATGCACGGCTTGGTTTCTTTCTCATAATCTTCCCTCTCGGTAAAATGTTTTCGGCCTTTAGAATATCACACTTTACTTTTTTCTTCAATCAATTGTATACTAAAAGTAACTTAAATAGGAGGTGGGTTGAGTATGAAAGAATTCTTTTCAAGCATTAAACTCAATGTTTTGTTTTCGGCCCTGTTTAGTATTATCCTCGGAATAATACTTATAATGCATCCGGCCGAAGTAACGGTTTTAGTATGTAAAATGGTGGGTATCATTCTTTTAATCATGGGTGCTGCGATTTTCTTTTCAAGCCTTATGACGGGTGGAAGGATTTCTCTTTTGGGGGGAATAATAATTTTCCTTATCGGACTTTTCATCTATCTTAATCCCGAAACCGTTGCAAGCATGATTCCTGCGTTTATCGGTATAATAATGATAATTCACGGAATAGAAGATTTTAGATTGTTTTATGAAATTATCAGCAAAAAAGGCAGCGGCGGAGCCGGCGTTTTAATAATAGGAATCATAACGCTTCTGCTTGGTATCATGTGTATATGCGCAGCTTTCGAAGTTGTACAAATTGCCGTTATAGTAATAGGTATTTCACTTGTATTTGACGGTCTTTCAGACATCTTAATCGTAAGACGTGTATCTCACGCGGTCAGAAACTTTGAACAGGATTTATCGGCTGTAGATACGACATTTGAAGAAAAAGAATAATATTAAAAAAGTCCTATGACTTTTGCAGCATCTAATGCAAAACTCATAGGACTTTTTATTTGATATTTATACTACATGAGCCTATCAGCCGGATTTTCCAAAACCGAAAAATCTAGCTTAATAATATTCTGTCATTATCGAGTTCTTCTCCTGCTCCCTCTTTAAAGGCGCGAAGAAGATCTTCTGTCGTCATATTTTTTCTTTCTTCTCCCTTAACATCGAAGACAATTCTTCCGCTGTCCATCATTATGGTTCTGTTGCCCATATCAAGCGCAGAATGCATATTGTGAGTGATCATAAGGCAGGCAAGTTTTCTTTCCTCGACAATTGTCTTTGTAAGGTTTAATACCTTGTCTGCAGTTGCCGGATCAAGAGCCGCCGTATGCTCGTCAAGAAGAAGAATCTTAGGTGTAATAAGCGTAGCCATAAGAAGCGTAAGCGCCTGTCTTTGTCCGCCCGATAAAAGTCCGACAGGATGATTCATTCTGTCTTCAAGCCCCATATCAAGCAAAGAAAGCTTTTCTCTAAACACTTTTCTGTCTTTCGCGCTTATTCTGCTGAAGAATTTTCTGTGCTCAGATGTCCTAAGATAGGCAAGAGCAAGGTTTTCTTCTATAGTCATATTTGGCGCTGTGCCTTTCATAGGGTCCTGGAAAAGATGACCTATGTTTTGGCTTCTTTTATATCCCGGCTCAAAAGTAATGTCCTCTCCTCCGAGATAAATATCGCCCTCATCGACTATAAACGTACCGCAGATGGCGTTAAACATTGTGGATTTTCCGGCTCCGTTAGAACCTATAATTGTAACAAAATCTCCTTCGTCCACATGAAGAGAAAGATTTTTAACGGCTGTTTTTTCGTTCGGAGTTCCTTTATTAAAGGTTTTCGTAATGTTTTTTATATCAAGCATCCTACACACCCCTTTCAGAACGTCTTCTCAAAGCCGCCCTTTTAATCTTTTTAGCCTCAATATATCTTTTAATTGCAGGCATAGCAATTGCAACGGCAACTATTATCGCAGATACAAGCTTTAAGGCACTTGCCGGAAGATTGAATCTGAGCGCTATTGCAACTATAACCCTGTAAAGACACGATCCGAAAATAACTCCGAATACCCTTACCTTTACAGATCTTTTTGCAAAAAGAGTTTCTCCGATAATGAGTGATGCAAGCGCAACCGTAACCATTCCGGTTCCCATGTTTATGTCGCACGATTTTTGATATTCTCCGATAAGGCAACCCGAAAGTGCTGTTAAAGCGCCGCCTATGCAAAGACCGATTGTCGTCATAAACGCAGGATTTATGGAAGACGACTTAACCATATCCGGATTATCGCCTGTGGCTCTTATGGAAAGTCCCATTCTCGTGCCCAAAAACCAAAGCATAATAAGTGCGACCGCTACCGCAAAAATAAGAGCAATAATGATTTTGTAGGCTCCCGCAAAAGATGTTTCGGAAAGTATGTCTTTAAGCCATGTAAATATTGTCTGAGTATCGTTCATACTTATTACGGATTTTCCCATAATAGCAAGATTTATGGTATAAAGCCCTGTATTTACGATAATACCGGCAAGCATACTTTCCACTCCGAGTTTTGTCTGCAGGAATGCATTAATAAATCCGGAAATTACTCCTACACCCATGGCTGCAAAAAGAGCAAGTACAGGATGGCCCGCAATTGCCACGACTGCACCTGTCGCACACCCTAAGGTATAGCATCCGTCGGTAGACAGATCACATACATTAAGCATCGAATATGTCAGAAACAGCGCCAGAGCTATGAGGGCATAAATCAGCCCAAGCTCTAAAGCGCCTTCTATTATTGACCACGTAATAAAATTCGTCATTTAAGATTATTCCATCCGTTTATTCAAAATTTTCTGCAGTTGTAAGTTCTACAACCTGTGTACAAAGCGGCTCAAATGCTGCTTTTACTTCCTCAATGTCAAAACCTAAAGCTTCGCAGGTCTCAGTATTGATTGAAGCAATACCGTTGTCAAATGTCTGAACAGGTGTTGTTGCAGGATCTGCTCCGTTAACAAGAAGATCTACCACCATGTCTCCTGTCATAACACCAAGGTTTGCATAGTCAACTCCGTATCCAAGGAATGCACCGTTAAGCGCAAATGAATCGGCTCCGCAGTAATGAGGAATTCCGGCTTCGATAAATGCTTCGTAAATTGAAAGCTCAGCTGTCATGATTGAATTGTCTGTAGGAGTAAATACTGCCTCTACTCCCTCTGCGCAAAGTGAATCTGCTGCAAGAGCAATATCATCTGTTGTGCTTCCTGTCTTTTCGATGTATTCCACACCGTTTTCGTCACACCATGCCTTAGCTTCTTCAATAGCAGCTTCTGATGCATCCTGAGCTGTATCGTATAAAAGACCGATCTTCTTTACATCAGGATTCTGAGTCTTAATAAGATTCATAACCGCTGCTGTATCGAGAGCATCAGATGTACCTGTAACATTTCCTCCCGGTGCATCCATAGACTCTACAAGTCCTGCTCCTACAGGATCTGTTACTGCCGAAAAGATTACAGGAATTCCGTTATCCTCTGTTGCAGCCTGCATTGTAAGAGCAACCGGTGTTGCGATAGCTACGATTACATCAACTTCATCCGCAACAAGATCTGTTGCTATCTGATTAAGTACTGTTGAGTCAGCCTGAGCATTTGCATAATATGGCTCATACTCAAAAGTTACACCGAGTTCTTCACCCTTTTGATCGAGCTCAGCTTCGATACTTGCAACTATCTGGTTTAATGAAGCATCATCAACATAGTTGGCAATACCAACCTTATATACTGTAGCCTCTGCATCATCTGAAGCGGCATCTCCCGATGAAGCTCCGCTATCTGCGCTGCTTCCGCAAGCTACAAGTGAAAGACACATTGCACCGCAAAGAAGAGCTGCTAAGATTCTCTTTTTCATGTTAAATCCTCCTAATAACATAAATCTTTTTTATAATACACGGCAAAAGCCGATGTACCCATCTTATATGTCGAAACGACTTTTTGAGTGCCAAACGCTGCCCACGAGATTCTTCTCTTTCTTTTCTTTTTCCCAAAGGACCTTCATTACCGCATTTGTAAATACTGCGGCAACAACAATAACTATATCGGCAGGCTGCATTGTGTCTGACGCTATCTGAACAATGAGGTTAATCATTGCACATACCAAAGCAACATGAGCAAGCTTGCCCGTAAATTTCACCGACTTATCTTTCTTAAATCCGTTTGATAAATTTGAATCTGACATAATCTTCCCTCTCTGCCCCAACCGGGCACCTTCCCTATTTCTTTTCTTTAATATAAGGTTTACGAGACTTAATGTCTTCATAATCCCTGTGATGTCCGACATATTTATAAGCCGGACGAATAATCTTTCCTGCATTTACGAGCTCTTCAAGTCTGTGAGCGCTCCATCCCGAAATACGGGCAATGGCAAATATAGGTGTAAAGAGTTCCTCAGGAATATCAAGCATAGAATACATGAATCCGCTGTAGAAATCCACATTCGCACAAATAGGTTTGAACAAATGTCTGTGGTGCATGAGAATCTCTCCGGCAAGCTTTTCAACTTTTTCATATAAAGCAAACTCTTCAAGTCTGCCCTTCTCCTGTGCAAGCGCCTTAGTCTGTTCCTTTAAGATTACAGCTCTCGGGTCCGAAAGAGTGTATACCGCATGTCCCATACCGTAGATAAGTCCCGTATGATCAAATGCCTGTTTGTTAACTATTTTATTTAAATACTCTGAAATCTCGTCCTCGCTTGTCCAGTCCTTAACTTCCTCTTTAATCTCCTTAAACATCTGCAAAACCTTAAGGTTTGCACCACCGTGTCTGGGACCTTTAAGCGAAGCTACGGCTGCTGCTATTGCAGAATATGTATCAGTGCCTGATGATGTTACAACGTGAGTTGTGAAAGTCGAGTTATTACCACCGCCGTGCTCAGCATGAAGAACGAGAGCTGTATCAAGCACCTCTGCTTCAAGAGGAGTAAACTCACCCGTAGGGCGAAGCATTCTCAAAATATTTTCTGCGGTAGACATCTTAGGATCCGGATTTCTTATAAGAAGACTTTCGTCCATAACAAAATGTCTGTACGCATAATATGCATAAACGGCAATAAGCGGCATCTTTGCAATAAGCTGAAGGCTCTGGAAAAGCACGTTTCGAACCGTTGTATCTTCAGCCTTTGGATCATAGGAATAGAGTGTAATTATACTCTTTTGAAGTGAGTTCATAATGTTTACACTTGGCGATTTCATAATTACATCTCGTACAAACTGTCCGGAAAGCTCCTGCATGTCTGTGATGATTTTAATGAAATTATCAAGTTGCTGGCTTGTAGGAAGCGCTCCGAAAAGAAGAAGGTAGGTTGCCTCTTCAAATTTATATCTTTTTCCGGCTCTTCCCGAAATAAGGTCTTTAACATTATATCCCTGGAAATAAAGCTCACCCTCATCCGGAACTCTTGCTCCGCCTTCCATCTTATAAGAAGTAATGTCCGATACTTCTGTAAGTCCGGTAAGTACACCCTTTCCTCCGGCATCTCTAAGTCCTCTTTTTACGTCATATTCATAATAAAGAGCCTTATCAATTTCTCCGGCAGCCATGCAATAAGTCACCAGCTTATCAAGTGTTTCATCGAGCTTTTTTTCAAGCTCCATCATTGTCTCTTTCACAAGTATTCCTTCTTTCCGCTTAAAATCCTATTCCTCAACTATTTCAACATTGGCAAGCATTTCATCTACAAGATTCCACAGCTCATCCCTGCCCTGTTTTGTCTCGCTCGAGAAAGGAATAATTTTTCCCTCTGCCCCGAGTCCGAGACCTTTTCTTATGACGGATATGTTCTTTTGAAGCTGTGATTTTTTAAGTTTATCCGCCTTTGTCGCAATTATAATCGGCTCATAGCCCTGATAAACCATCCAGTCATACATTTGTATGTCGTTTTTGGACGGCTCATGTCTTATATCCACAAGAAGGAATACAGCCATAAGCATTGTGGAGGTATTGAGATATCTTTCGATAAGCTCACCCCATTTTTGTTTTTCCTTTTCGGAAACCTTTGCGTAGCCGTATCCCGGTAAATCCACAAGGTAAATCTGATCATTAATATTATAATAATTAATGGTCTGAGTCTTACCCGGACTGCTTGATGTACGCGCAAGAGCCTTCCTGTTCATAAGCGCGTTTATAAGCGAGGATTTTCCGACATTGGATTTTCCGGCAAATGCTATCTCCGGATACTGCGAATCCGGCAGTTTCGAAGTATAGCCGCAAACGGTTTCGAGATTAACCGATTTTATAACCATATTATCTGACCAATGCTTCCTTTAAAACTTCTTCCATCTTTTCTACGTAAATTATTTCAAGTCCTTCTGTAATTTCATCTGAAAGTTCCTCGATGTCTGGCTTGTTTTTCTTTGGGACAAGTACGGTCTTTATGCCCGCATTCTTTGCCGCCAAAGTTTTTTCTTTAAGGCCGCCTATAGGAAGAACCCTTCCTCTTAAGGTAATTTCTCCGGTCATCGCAATATCGGCTCTTACCGGAACCTTTGTTATTGCCGAAAGCATGGCTGTGGCCATTGTAATACCCGCAGACGGTCCGTCTTTAGGTACTGCTCCTTCCGGAATATGTATATGTATATCATGCTCCTTAAAGAATTCTTTATCTATCTTATATTTGTCGCTGACCGAGCGAATGAAGCTTATGCCTGCCTGAGCAGACTCTTTCATCACATCTCCGAGCTTACCGGTAAGAACGAAATCGCCTTTGCCCGGCATAACATTTACTTCTATCTCAAGAGTATCTCCGCCAACCGCAGTCCATGCAAGTCCTCTTACAATACCTATCTCGTCATGAGAATTTTTCTTGTCAAAGCTGTATTTTTTCTTTCCGAGGTAATGCTCGATATTTTCGGCCGTAACTTTTACCTTATCGGTCTCACCTTCAAGTATCTCTCTTGCGGCCTTGCGGCAGATATCACCAATTCGGCGCTCTAAGTTACGCACTCCCGCTTCTCTCGTATAATTTCTTATAATTATCTCAAGCGGCTTTTTTCCTATGGAAAGCTGACCCTTTTTAAGTCCGTTTTTCTTAATCTGCTTATCTATAAGATGATCTTTTGCTATATGAGCCTTTTCATTCTCGGTGTAACTTGTAACCTCAATGACTTCCATTCTGTCCAAAAGCGGCTGTGGAATTGTCTGAGTGGTATTGGCTGTCGCAATGAAAAGCACTTCGGATAAATCTATAGGTATTTCGACGTAGTGATCTGAGAATGCCTTATTCTGGTCCGGGTCCAATACCTCTAAAAGCGCAGAGAATGTATCTCCCTTGTAATCATTTGAAACCTTGTCTATCTCATCAAGGAGCATGAGCGGATTTTTAACACCCGCATTTTTAAGACCGACCGCAATTCGTCCCGGCATAGCTCCGACATAGGTTCTTCTGTGTCCTCTTATTTCAGCCTCATCTCTTACACCGCCGAGATGAATTCTTATATATTTCTTTTCAAGTGCCTCTGCTACGGAACGGGCAATTGATGTTTTACCTGTTCCGGGAGGGCCTACAAGACAGATAATAGGAGTTTCGCCCTTTTCGGTAAGACTTCTTACTGCCAAAAATTCAAGGATTCTTTCCTTTACTTTTTCAAGGCCGTAATGATCTCTGTCCAAAATCTTTGCCGCATTCTTTAAATCGTTATTGTCCTCAGACATCTTATCCCATGGAAGCTCTAAAAGAGTCTCTATATATCCTCTTGTAACCGCGCTCTCCGATGAGCCGCCGCCGAGCATCTTGAGTCTGTCGATTTCTTTATAGATTTTTTCTTTAACCCAGTCTTCGGCTTCAAGGTTTTCTGTCTGTTCCTTAAAGGTATCTATATCCGAAACCGTTGTATCTTCTCCGAGTTCTTCGCGGATGACCTTCATCTGCTCTCTTAAAAGATAATCCTTTTGATTCTTGTCAACGGCACTTCTTACCTTTTCCTCGAATTCTTTACGGATGGTGATTATCTCTATTTCATCGTAGATGAGCTTGCATAAAAGCTCTATCGCATCCTTTAAATTCTGCTGCTCTAAAATCTCCTGCTTTTTCTCATATACAAGAGACAGATTTCCGGCTGCCGCAAGCAAAAGCTTTCCCGGTATCTTCAGAATACGGTACGGCTTCATAAACTCGTTTACATCTTTGCCGGATGAATGCGCATAGGTCTCAAGTGCATTAATCATCGCTGCGTCCAATGCCTGCTCCTCAATAGAGTCGAATCTTTCGTAATCTCCGAGGATTTCAGCCTCAGCCGAATAAAAATGTTTCCCACTTTCAAAAAAACATAGCCTTGCGCGCTGCCTGCCTTCGACAAGCACGCGCACAAGATTATGTTGCATCTTTACAACCTGTTTAATTTTTGCGATAACTCCGACAGTGTATAATCCACCTGCCGTAACTTCTTCATCATTTATATTTCTCTGGGTCACGAGGAAAACTTCCTCGCTGCCCATCATAGATTCCTCAATGGCTTTAATCGACGTTTCTCTGCTTATATCAAAATGCGCCACCATTCCGGGAAGTATGCACATACCCCTTAAAGGTATGAGCGGAAGTACTCTGTTTTCCATTATGCTGTCCTCTATGCTGATTTATACTCAATGAGTGGCTGAGCCTTCATCTCAACCGAATCCTTCGTAATTATACACTCTTTAATAGTCTCATCCGAAGGAACCTCATACATTACATCCATCATGACCGATTCCATTATAGAACGCAGTCCTCTGGCTCCCGTCTTTCTTGCAAGCGCACGCTCAGCAATCTTTTCGATTGCATCATCTTCAAATGAAAGCTTAACTCCGTCAAGCTCGAAAAGTTTGCCGTACTGCTTGATAAGAGAGTTCTTAGGCTCTTTCATAATGCGAATAAGAGCTTCTTTATCGAGAGCGTCAAGTGATACGTTAATCGGCACTCGTCCGATAAACTCCGGAATAAGTCCGAACTTTACAAAATCCTCAGGAAGTACCTGCTTTAATACTTCTCCGATATTCTCTTCGTCCTTATTTCCGATCTCTGCATTAAATCCAATAGACTTTTG
This sequence comes from Eubacterium sp., assembly GCA_024698965.1. GTDB lineage: Bacteria > Bacillota > Clostridia > Lachnospirales > Lachnospiraceae > RUG14243. The sequence goes on from JAILQM010000044.1 coordinate 36,028, forward strand.
ATCCATTCTGGCCTCGATTATCTTCTCAAGGCCTTCGAATGCTCCACCGCAAATAAATAAAATATTTGTTGTATCAATCTGAATAAGCTCCTGATGAGGATGCTTTCTTCCGCCCTGTGGCGGAACAGATGCAACAGTACCTTCCAAAATCTTAAGAAGTGCCTGCTGTACGCCCTCTCCGGATACATCTCTTGTGATAGATACATTCTCTCCCTTACGGGTAATCTTATCAATCTCGTCAATGTAGATAATACCGCACTGAGCTTTTTCTATATCATAATCTGCTGCCTGAATAATCTTGAGCAGAATGTTTTCTACGTCTTCACCTACATAACCTGCCTCTGTAAGTGCTGTCGCATCCGCAATTGCGAAAGGAACATTAAGCATACGGGCAAGTGTCTGTGCCAAAAGAGTCTTTCCGGAACCTGTAGGGCCAAGCATTAAAATATTACTCTTCTGAAGTTCAACATCATTATCGCTGTCAGACATAATTCTCTTGTAATGATTGTAAACCGCAACCGATAATACTTTCTTGGCTTCTTCCTGTCCAATAACATATTCGTCAAGAAAAGCCTTTATCTCTTTTGGTTTCATCAGATTGATTTCGAATTCTTCGTCTTTTTCAAAATCATTTTCAAACTCTTCGTCAACAATCTCTGAACAAATGTCTATACACTCATCGCAAATATAGGCGCCGTTAGGGCCTGCGATAAGCTTTCTGACTTGATCCTGAGTCTTGCCGCAGAACGAGCATCTGATTTTCATATCCTGGGTTTTTCCTGCCATTAAAGTTACCTCTTTCTGTTAAAGTTATAAAACGAATTTTAGGCAGCGGTAAAACCACTGCCTTTTTTTAGAATTTATCTCTTTGTAACAACACTGTCAATAAGGCCGTATTCAAGTGCCTCTTCAGCGCTCATATAGTTATCACGCTCTGTGTCTGCCGCGATAACATCAATAGGCTTTCCTGTATTTTCAGCGAGAATTTTGTTTAATCTTTCTTTTGTCTTTAAGATGTTCTCGGCTACGATCTTAATATCGGTTGCCTGTCCCTTTGCTCCTCCCGATGGCTGGTGAATCATGATTTCAGCATTAGGAAGTGCATATCTTTTTCCTTTTGCACCCGACGAAAGAAGGAAAGCTCCCATACTAGCTGCAAGGCCGATGCATATGGTCGATACATCACACTTTATGTAATTCATCGTGTCATAAATAGCAAGTCCGCTTGTTACCATACCACCCGGACTGTTGATATAAAGATGAATATCTTTGTTTGGGTCTTCCGATTCAAGATAAAGAAGCTGTGCAACAACAAGGCTTGCTGTCGTCTCGTTTACTTCCTCACCCAAAAATATAATTCTTTCTTTAAGAAGTCTTGAAAAAATATCGTAAGAGCGTTCTCCACGGCTATTTTGTTCAATGACATATGGCATACTACTCATATACATCTACCTCTCCTTATGTTGTCAGTATTAGTCTTCTTTTGCTGCAGCTTCAGCTTCCTTTTCCTTCTTGCTCTTTGGCTTAGCTCTCTCTTTTACGTTATCAACGATGAGCTCAGCTGCCTTCTGAATCATCTTGTCACGACGAAGTGATTCTCTGTCTTCAGGCTTGGCAATCTCAAGGAGTGTCTTCTCATCCATGCCGTACTGTGCTGCCATGTTCTTAAGTTCTTCATCTACATCAGCATCTGTAACTTCAATGTTTTCTTCTTTTGCAACAGCTTCAAGAACGAGAGTGTTCTGAATCTGAGAAAGAGCATGCTCTTTATACTGCTCTCTTAAAGTCTCTTCTGAAGTGTTTGTGATCTGATAGTACATATCCATGGAAATTCCCTGCTGTGCAAGGTTGTTTGCCATGTCTCCGAGAAGGTTGTCAACCTGAGACTTAACCATAGCATCAGGAATATCCATCTCTGACTTGTCGATGATCTTCTTAAGAGCTTCTTCCTGCTTTGTATATCTTGCGTCGTCTTCCTTCTTCTTTGTAAGGTCTTCACGAAGCTTGTTCTTGTACTCTTCTAAAGTATCGAATTCCGATACGTCCTGAGCGAACTCATCATCAAGTTCAGGAAGTTCTTTTACCTTTATTTCATGAAGCTTACACTTAAAGAGCGCGTCTTTTCCTGCAAGCTCTGTCTGCTGGTAGTTCTTAGGGAAGGTAACGTTTACATCGATATCTTCCTCTACGTTGTGTCCGATAAGCTGGTCTTCAAATCCCGGGATGAAGCTTCCGCTTCCAAGTACAAGAGTATATCCCTCAGCTTTTCCGCCTTCGAACTGCTCTCCGTCTACATATCCGTCAAAGTCAAGGATTACTGTATCTCCGTCAGCAGCAGGTCTGTCTTCTACAGCCACAAGTCTTGAGTTGTTGTTTCTTTCTGTCTCAAGAGCTTCGTTTACATCTTCATCAGTAACGTTTACATCTATTCTTGTAACGGTAACTCCCATATACTTTCCGAGTTTTACTTCAGGCTTTAAAGCAACCTCAGCAGTAAAAATGAATGGTTTACCTTTCTCGATCTGAACAATGTTGATCTCAGGCATAGATACGATTTCTTCACCGCATTCGTCTGCTGCTGTAGGATATTCTGTATTAATAAGCTCATTTGCAGCATCATCATAGAAAATAGACGGTCCGTACATTTTTTCTACCATTGCATACGGAACCTTTCCTTTTCTGAATCCGGCAATATTAATATGGTTCTTCTGTTTTTTATAAGAATTCATCATTGCCTCAGCTAAACGCTCCGGCGCTACCTCTATGGTAAGAGTCGCCATATTATGTTCTTTTTTCTCGATCTGTACACTCATTTTTTTTAAGTTTCCTCCTTCATATATATATGGAATCGCGTACTTATCCAATTCATTTTTTCACAATGTTTTAATATTATAGCACAATGAAACGGCAAATACCAGCCTTTTATTTGTGCTGCCGGATATCTGCCGTTTTACAGGTTTTCTATCTGAATCTGTCCGTTTCAAACTTGCCCTTCATGTCCAGACATTTTAAAAGCTGTTCGCATTTATCAAAGATAGGATCTTCTTCAATCACCAAATCGCTTGCCATTGCCATATCATCAATAAGTCTGTCATCAAGCTCATCTCTGTGCATTCTTACCCATTTGGCTTTATCTTTATAATACTTAAAATCCAGATACTCCAAAAGTAATGGATTTACGCTGCCTTCATTTGTTTCGCTCATAATTATACTCCTTTGCATACCTTCGCAAGATTTTCTTTATACGGCGCGCGAACTATTCCCTTTTCGGTAATAATCGCCGTAATAAGCTCGGCGTCCGTTACATCAAAAGCCGGATTAAATACTTTAACACCTTCCGGTGCCATAGGCTTTTCATACCAAAGCCCGGTCACCTCGTACGGATCTCTTTGTTCTATTATAATACTTTCTCCCGAAGATGTGTCAAAATCTATTGTAGAAGTCGGAGCACAAACATAAAAAGGAATATTATATCTTTTAGCGGCTATCGCCACATAAGATGTGCCTATTTTATTGGCCGTATCTCCGTTGGCCGCAACCCTGTCACATCCGACAAGAACTGCATCCACAAGGCCTTTTTTCATAACCGTAGGTGCCATGTTGTCACATATTAAAGTCGTATCGATTCCTGCCGCGCTAAGCTCAAAGGCCGTAAGACGCGCCCCCTGCAAAAGAGGTCTTGTTTCATCGCAAAAGACTTTAAAATTATATCCCTTCTTTTGCCCAAGATGCATAGCTGCAGTCGCTGTGCCGTATTTTGTTGTGGCAAGCTGACCTGCATTGCAGTGGGTAAGAAGTCCCATTCCGGGTTTTAAAAGGGTAAGCGTATTTTCGCCTATCGCTCTGCAAATATCGGTGTCTTCTTTTTTTATAAGTCTCGATTCTTCCAAAAGAATGTTTTTTATTTCTTTAACGGACTTATCTTTATTTAAAAGTACCTTTTCTTCCATTCTTTTTAAGGCCCACGAAAGATTAACCGCCGTAGGTCTTGACGAATTAAGATAATCGGACGCTTCTTTAAACTTTTTATAAAACTCATCAAAATCATCTGTATCAATGCTTTTGGCCGCAAGATATATTCCGAACGCAGCCGCCACTCCTATTGCGGGAGCTCCTCTTACTCTTAGAGTTTTTATGGCTTCCCATATTTCATTTTGCGCCGTAAGATGAAGCACTTTAACTTCACCCGGAAGCAAAGTCTGATCAATGATTACAAGAGCATTCTTTTCATCATCAAGATCTACAGTTTCAATATCAAGAATCGAATCACTCATGTTATACCGTCCTTCTATTCGTCATAATATTTTTTAAGAGCCGCATCTACTCTTTCTTTAAGATAAATTGGCTGAGCCGGCTTTAAAATGTAATCGGTCGCGCCGATTGCTTTGCATTCAAGCACAGTCTCTCTTTCCCTGCTGCCTGTCATTATAATAAAAGGCTTATCGTATCCGATTTTTTTAAGATGTCTGATTCCTTCTATACCGCTCATTCTCGGCATATCGATATCCATAATCATCAAATCGATTTTGCCACCTTCTGTATAATAGTTAATCGCATCTATCGCATCGGAAAAAGTCTCAACATCATAATCTCCCACAAGCACCTTCTTTGATGTCATTAATGTCATAACGCTGTCATCAACAATAACAATAACATCTTTTGCTTCAGTAGCATTACCTCTGCTCTCGTTTAACTCTCCGACATGATCACTTCCTTCAAGCCCTCCGGTTTTTACTATCCAAATATGAGCAAACATTGGGTCTTCAGCAAGATTAATCGTAGACGCATCCTTGTAAAGTTTGACAACAGGTCTGAAAATATTGTTACTGTGTGCAATAACAAGACCTCTTTCGCCGTTTGAAAGCTCAACATCCATACCGGGCATATAAGCCGGAATAACTTTGAGCATTGTATCTACAACCTTTTCATCAAAGAGAATTCCTTTACCATCTTTTAGATATCCGAAGGATTCGGCCGGAGAATAAGGATTTTTATAAGGCCTCTTGCTTACAAGAGCATCATATACATCTACTCCGTGTATAATCTTGGCCATAAGCGGGATTTCTTCTCCTCCGAGTCCCAGAGGATATCCCGATCCGTTTTCATTTTCGTGATGACAAAGAACCGCCTGCCTTACTACCGCAGGAACATCGTTTCTTTCATAAAGAATGTCATAAGAAAACTTAGGATGCATCTTTACAGCTTCAAACTCTTCATCCGTAAGTCTTCCGTTTTTGTTAATAATTTCGGGGGCAATATCTTTCTTTCCGAGATCGTGACATATTGCTGCCATACATAAATGAGCAAG
>JAILQM010000076.1 GCA_024698965.1 Eubacterium sp.
TGAGCCTGCAATAGACCTTTCGGATCCAAATCATGTAATGACTCCGGATGAGATAGCGGCACTGCTCGCATCAATGTAAAAAAATCAGTTCAGAACCGTAAAAACAGCGGTTCTGAACTTTTTTATTTTTTTTTAAAATAATGCTTGCATTTGTAATTAAGCTGTAGTACAATATGTCTTGCGTCACGACGAGTGACCTAATTTAATAAGCGTCATTAGCTCAGTTGGAAGAGCACCTGACTCTTAATCAGGGTGTCCAGGGTTCGAGCCCCTGATGACGCACTAAAAAAAGGAGAGATTAAAATCTCTCCTTTTTGTTATCTTGAAATAATCATTTTATTAATAGGATTTCCCTTGGCCGAAAACTTCTCTTCATATTCCGTCATAACATTTCCTTTATTAAGCTTAAGGTCATTATGAAGATCATAAGTAAACGCCTCTATATTCCAGTTTGCTTCTTTGGCCGCTTCCAATGAAAAATTAAAAAGATCGGTATTGTCTGTTTTAAATTCTATCTTTCCTTCCTTGTTTAAAATAACATTGTATCTCTCTAGGAACTGAACAGAAGTCAGACGGCGTTTTGCGTGTCTGTCCTTAGGCCACGGATCCGAGAAGTTAAGGTATATTTTATCCACTTCCTCTTCACCGAAAATATCAGTTATAAGAGTTGCATCCTCACATATAAAGAGGATATTGTTTAAAGGCGTTTCCTCCATTTTTTGAAGTGCTCTTAAAAGTACAGAAGAATATCTTTCTATACCTATATAATTAATGTTTGGATTTTCGGCAGCAAGAGTCATTATAAACTGCCCCTTACCCATCCCTATTTCTACATGAATGGGATTTGTATTATTGAAGAGGTTTTTCCAATTGCCTTTTTGCTCGGCAGGATTATGAATAACATATTCATTGTTTTCTATGGCTTCTTTTGCGCCGGGAATATTTCTGAGTCTCATTGTATTTTACCTTTCGTTTTGTATTTGAGTATTTTACTCCAAAAAATGAAGAAAGAAAATACCCTCGGAGAAATTATTATTCTCCCTATCAATAATGTGCGTCTCGCTTGCAGCGTTATATTGTGGTATAACAGACCTAAAGGTCTGTTATCACTTACGGTCGTCGAATACAAATAAATTTGCATTCTCCTCGTCGTTTTGTGGTATAATGCTTGCTATGAGAAAGAGAATTATTATTTTAGGAATATTGGCAGTTGCCGGACTTGTTTTAATATTATATTTGATAGGACAGACACATACTTATACTGATTATGAGGTGCTTTCTTCCGTCGAGAGAACGGATGATGAGACCGTAAAGATTACATCTTTTAAGGGGAATGTACTCAAATACGGAAGTGACGGAATATCACTTACCGACCTTTCGAATAATATAATCTGGAATCAGAGCTTTGAGATCGAATCAAATGAGATTGTAAAGAGCGAAGAATACGTGGCCGTTGTGGAAACCGGCGGCACACAGATTTATCTTTTCGGAGAAGAGGGATTTGTAAGTAAGATAGAAACAAAAAGGCAGACTGTAAGAGCTGCGGTATCTGATATAGGAACGGTTGCAACCATAGAATACGAAGACGGGGTAAACTATATAGAACTGTTTGACTCTGAAGGCAACGAACTTGCCGAAGGAGAGGCACATATTGAAAATAACGGTACGCCGGTAAGCATAGCCCTCTCTCCAAGCGGCACTTTAATGGCAGTAGTTTACTTTGACTATTCATCGGGAGAAGTGGCGTCGACGGTAACATTTTATAACTTCGGAAGCGTTGGACAAAATGAGATTGACAATATCGTCTCTACCAATGAAACCGATTCGGTAATTGCGGAGATAGAATTTGTAACAGATGATAAATGTATCGCCTTCGGGAACAACATTATCCAGGTATATAAAGGAAAGCAGAAGCCTTCCTTGGATAAAGAGATAGAAGTAGAAGAGGAAATAGAAAGCGTTTTCTGCGAAAACGAGAGATTCGGTTATGTAGTATGTAATGAAGATGAGGTCTACAGCGCATCATCTGATGCCGAGGAAGAATCGTTATATACGATTAATGTCTACAATTATAAAGGCAGGAGACTTTATCAGACCGGATTTGACATGAGTTATGACAAAATAGAAGTACTTGAAAACACGGAAGTATGTATAATGGGTACAACAAGCTGTGAAATATTATCCAAGTGGGGAAAGCCGAGGTTTATTTATACCTTTGAGCAAAATCTCCTTGAGGTATTTTCGGCTTCCAGCATGCATTCTTACGAAGTAATACTTTCGGATCATACCGAACATATAAGACTTAAATAAGAGGAAGAAACTTTGAACTGGCTTTTAATAATAGTAGCAATAATTTTTATATGTAATATGATTATAGGTTGGAAAAAGGGATTTGTGAGAATCCTTTTTTCTTTACTGGGATTTGTAATTGCACTCGGAATAACTTATGCTGTTACGCCGGTGATAATCGACAATTTTGTAATTGACTCGTCGGCGTACGAAGAACTCAGGGATAAATGTACGCAAAAGGCAAGGAATTCTATTTTAGCCGAAGATGAAGAAGACTCTTCCTACGGATATCTAAAGATTTTCGGGATTGATATTCCGGAAGAAGCAGGCCTTGTACCGGAAAGTGCGGATTCGGGAATTGTGGACAGCATTTTGGAAAATATGGGCGTTTACGATGCAATAGGAGAAAAGATAGCTCGTATTATAGTAAAGGCTGTGGTGTTTGCACTTTGTCTTCTTGCCGTACTTATAATTATTAAGGCTCTTTTCTTTGTTATAGAAGCGGCGTCGCACCTTCCGGTGATAAATACTGCAAACAGAATGCTGGGTATGGGGCTTGGCTTTATAAAGGCTTTGCTTACCAGTTGGATCATTGTTGCGGTTCTTGTACTTGTAAGCGGAACACAAATCGGAAACAGCGCTACAGAATGCATAAATAACAGTGTGATTCTTGAAAAAATATATGATACGGATGTGATTCTTCATCTTTTAAGAAGCAGTGTATCGTGATGTAAATCTGAGACCTGAAAAGTAATTGCCGAGAAAATAAAAAAGTTAGTTAAATCGCATTGACAAACATATTATGGTTTAGTATAATGACAAATGCGTCAAATCGGACGCCAATTAAATACTGAATTTGATTCAGGCATGGAGAAGTACTCAAGTGGCTGAAGAGGCGCCCCTGCTAAGGGTGTAGACCGTTCACGCGGTGCGAGGGTTCAAATCCCTCCTTCTCCGTTTTATTTAGAAAAAACATTTGAAAAAAAGTGTTGACACGGCCTTTCAAATGTGATAATCTAAATAAGCTGTCGCTGAGGCAGACAGCAAACAAAGCACTTTGACAACAGAACAGTGAAACAACCTTGAACAAAAAAACAAGAATGGTAAGAACCATTAAACTTGTCAATTTGATTTAAATTTGAAACTGCACTGTAGAAGCATTAAAAGAAAAAGCTTGCTTTTGAATTTTAATGCAAGACAGTATAGGGCGAATGCCCACAGCGAGAAATCTTTGATTTCGAGCGATGTTTCAAATTTAACCTATAGTAAATCATGGACCAGCGTATGGTCTAGGAAATAAACTTTTATAGAGAGTTTGATCCTGGCTCAGGATGAACGCTGGCGGCGTGCCTAACACATGCAAGTCGAACGAAGCATTTATCTACGATCTTTTCGGAGTGACGGATTTATGACTTAGTGGCGGACGGGTGA
>JAILQM010000097.1 GCA_024698965.1 Eubacterium sp.
GCAAACTGTCATGATTAAAATTGGTTTCGGACGATATTGTCAAAGTAACTGTCGGATGTTCTTTTTCGACCATATTTTTCTGAAACATAATGTCGCTTACTCTAAAGCCTTCCATGCTCATCTGCTCCAAAAACTTTTTAACTCCCTCGTTATCAGCAAATACGATATAACATTCAATCACTCTGGAATTTGCTTTTGTACGCTTATCAATTCCGGTAAGATAATTATATATTACCAAAACAATTACAGTAGCTACTATAGCTCCCATATAAAATCCCATTCCGCAGGCAATTCCAATACCGGCGCAAGCCCAAAGCCCGGCTGCAGTTGTAAGGCCTTTAACTTCATTATGGCCGGTCACAATTATCGTACCCACGCCCAAAAAACCGACTCCGCTTATTACCTGAGCCGCCATCCTTGTAATGTCGTTTACTCCTCCGTACATATATGACGCATAGATCCCCGACATCATAACAAGGCAGGATCCGATGCACACTATGGCATGTGTCTTAAATCCGGCGCCTCTTCCTTTAGAGCTCCTGTTTATTCCTATTAAAGATCCGCAAATTGCCGATATAACGAGTCTTATAGCTACAACCAAAAGGCCGAACTCTCCCAAAATAAGCTCAAACGGCGAAAATGAAAAACCAATCATATCTTTTTCTCCCATTTCCATACTTTATTGTTAATACAATTTTATCACATAAGCTCTGTTCCTTGTAGTATGTAATTATACGGTTTTTGAGCTGAATTTTTCCACTCAAAAAAGACCGCCGGAAAACCCGACGGCCTTTTAAATTTTGATTTATGACCTGCCTTACTGTAAAAGAAGTAAGCTGAATACGAGTGTAAACAAGGCAACGGTCTCGACAATACCTACTACGATGAAGTAGTTGGCCGTACCTTTTCCGGTTGCGCCAAGAGCATCTGCTGCTGCAGCAGCACACTTGCCCTGGAATAAACCTGAAAGTCCGATTGCAAGTCCTCCGAAGATACCAACACCAAGTGCAAGTCCTGCATCAATTGTTCCTGCAGCCCATGCTGACTTGATAAAGTTCATAAGAAGGAATCCGTAAATTGTCTGTGTAAGAGGTGCACCTGAAAAAGCAATCATGATAAATGGTGCAGGCTTACCTGCAGCATAACACTTTTTCCATGCTCCTACCGATGACATACCGGCAAATCCGGTACCGAATGCTGAACCAGCAGCTGATAATCCAAGTGCGGCAGCCATGCCTAAAAATCCCAAATTCATAAGTTAATCTCCTTTTCTTTTAAAAATATTAGTTCTGTACCTTATTGTTTTTCTTAAAAGGCTCATAGGCAACTCCTGCCCACTCGAGACCTACCTGTCCGGAAAACTCCAATACATTAAGTCGTACACCATGTACGATGACTGACAAAAATGCCATTATAATGTTCAGACCGTGTCCAATAAGAACTACGATAATTGCTACAATGATAAGCGGTCCCTTAAAGCCTGCTGCTATGTCGTTAAAACTCTGAGCAATAGCAAGCGATGCCATACCTACCGCAAACAATCGGATGTAACTCATTACATTACCGAAGCAGCTTATGGTATTAAGGAATACTGTAAACGCATCCGCAAGTCCCGCTTTAAGTCCTGCTCCGAAGCTCTTGTCCGGAGACATTCCACCGAAAAGCACTACCAAAACAAATGCTATTCCTACTGCTATAAATACCGGTTTAACAGGAATGTTTTCTCCGATAACCAGGTAAAGTGAAAGCAGATACATCGCTATAACCGCGATAGCCCATCCTATATCGGCAACAAAGCTTAAATCTTTTTCCGAAAGCTTTCTTCTTACCGCAAGTATCGAACCAAGTGTCATCTGGATTGCTCCAAGTGAGAACGAGAATTTCATAATAGTATTCTGCTGCACTGTGGCCGTTACATTGAAATACTCAGGATAGTTTGCAAAGTTCGGTATTACAAGCGCTTTAAGGAAAGGAACCTTCATCGCACTTTCCATTCCAAACCAGGTACCCGTTATCGCGCCCCACACTATCGTGGCACACGAGAGCACAAAGATAAGGAAAATTGTATTTGTCATTTTTTTGTTCTTTACAAGTATTGCAATTGCTGCGATAAGGATGAGGCAACCATAGCCCGCGTCACCTATTATCATAGCCACAAATACAGAGAAGAACAAAAGGAACCATAATGATACATCCTGCTCTCTGTATCCCGGTAAAATACCGAGAATATCAAACAGTGGTTCTATGAGTTTTGTGACCTTGTTATAACGCATTTTTGTAGGTACGTTATCATCATCTTCAGCCACATCCTCCATAGCCCATGCCCATCCGCCGGCTTTGGCCGCTGACTTAAAGTCTTCTATGTCAGCTTCCGGCATATAACCGTAAAGCCATACAAAGTCTTCATCAGACTGTGCCGTAAGACTTGCGGAAGAAAAAATCTCCGCATTCTGTGCCTTAAGCATCTGAGCATTGAAGCTCTTTTCGTAAGCCGATGCCTTTGTCAAAAGCTTATTGCATTCCTCGGTCTCGGCGTTACAGCTTTCAATTTCTTTCTTAAGTTCGGCAATGCTCTTTTCGGGAAGAGTAAGCTCGCTTGCCGATATTGTCTGCGGCAATGCGCCAAATACGGCAACCGCATACATTTTATCAACTTCCGAAAGTCTTATTACACGAATATTTTCATCCGCAACAACTTCCTCAAACTCGCTTTTGCCAAGCTTATAAAAATGTAAGTCGTAACCCTTGTCCTTGAGATATTTTACATCTTCCGGAGAAAAATCTCCCCACGGAGTAATGCGTTCTATCTCTGCGGAATCCATGCTTATTGTCTGCGCAAGATTCGACTTTTTGTCGATTGCGCCCAAAACATCGCTGTAGAGTTTTTCAAAATCTTCATCCGACAAGATTTCATCTGTCGGTTTTTCTTTCTCGGGCAGATAATCCTTTAAAGACATTGCTGTCTTTGACAAGGTTGAAAATCTTTCCGATACGCTTCGGTCCGCGCTTTGTTTTTCTGCCAGATGCAACACGCCTAAAGAACGCAAGCCTTCAAGCATCTGTTCTTTTCCGGAGACTGTTGTCACTACGTGGACCATTTTCATTTTTTCAATCATGACCCCGCCTCCACTAATTTTTTCTTTGAAATCTTACCGCGCACTACCGCAGATGTCTGCTGGTCTCCGAGGTAAACACCGATAACACGGATATTCTCCTTTGCCTCCGGTATTTTAACCTTTTCAAACAGGTTAACTCTCTGTGAAGTTGTACGAAGCTCTTTCTCCAAAAGCTCGACCTGTTTTTTAAGAGTAGAAACCAGTGCATCAAGCCTCGCGATTTCGCGCAGTTTTATTATTGCTGTGTCAACCCAAAGCGGATACTCATCAACATCGTATGAAATATCCTTGAAAGTCAGCTCCCTGAATACCGGGATGGTAACGCCGGCAATATTTTCGTTTTCACAAATTACACTGTCCGGCTGAACCAGATTGCCGATTTTCTTGCTCACATCAAAAATGGTGTTTTCGGCAAATACCGCAATCCAGTCATCGAGATCTCCAACCATGTTTTCAATCTCAATCTCTTTTTTCTCAAGCTCGGCGTTGGTCTTCATTATCACCGATTGGAGCTGCTGCTTTTTAAGCTGCAGAGTCGGCAGATAACGCTGATATTGCTTTAGGTTGTCTTTTTGCACCTTCTGCTCATTTTTCGTTAGTTTGATCGCCATACAAAAGCTCCTTTTAGCTTAACGCCTCCTTCTTTGGCCATCTCTCCTGAATCATGGATGTCTTAAGACCTGTCTCGTTTGGTTCGAAGCACTCGGCCAAAATCTGCCATCCTAAATCAAGAGCATCCTCCAAAGGAATATTTACGCTCAAATCCATCAACTTGGTTTCAAAAAGTTCGCCGTACTTCAGGAGTTTTTCATCCCACTCAGTCATAAGGAATCCCATGGATTTTTTCTCAAGACTCTCTTTATATGAAGAGTAGAGACGAATCATACCATCCATAAGCGCTCTGTGGTCATCTCTTGTCTTGTCGTTTACGTTCTGTTTCAGTCGCGAAAGAGAACCGAACGGCTCGATGTGACCATTCTTAAGATAATACTGACCTTCTGTAATATATCCCGTATTATCAGGTACCGGATGAGTAACGTCATCGCCCGGCATTGTTGTAACACCGAGGATTGTGATTGATCCTGCTCCTTCGATATCCACGGCTTTTTCGTAGCGGGATGCAAGGCAGCTGTAAAGATCACCCGGATAACCTCGGTTAGAAGGCACCTGCTCCATCGTAATAGCCATTTCCTTCTGTGCATCGGCGTAGTTTGTCATATCTGTAAGAAGTACAAGTACTTTCTTTCCTTCAAGAGCAAACTGCTCTGCTACAGCAAGAGACATGTCAGGTACGAGTGTGCATTCTACGATAGGATCCGCAGCCGTATGTATGAACATAACGGTGTGGCTCATAGCTCCGCCTGCCTCAAGAGTATCTCTGAACTCAAGATAATCATCATATTTAAGTCCCATACCGCCAAGTACAATAACATCTACTTCGGCCTGCATCGCAATACGGGCAAGAAGTGCATTGTACGGCTCACCCGAAATCGAGAAGATAGGAAGCTTCTGGCTTTCTACCAATGTATTGAACATATCGATCATTGGGATACCTGTACGGATCATTTTGTTTGGTAATGTTCTCTTTGACGGGTTAAATGACGGTCCGCCAATGTTGATCATGTTTTCGGTAAGAGCCGGGCCATGATCTCTCGGTACGCCTGTACCGTCAAAGATACGTCCTAAAAGATTTTCGGAGAAGGATACCTGCATCGGTCTTCCCAAAAAGCGTACCGGGTCAGTTGTTGAAACACCCTGTGCGCCGGCAAACACCTGAAGAGATACCATATCCTTGTCCAGTTTGATAACGTTTGCATAGCTGTCGCCTACAAGAGCAAGGTCACCGTTTCGTACACCTTCGGCTCTGACAGTAATAACGTTACCGACAATCGATTCTATCTTTGTGTATACTTTCTGCATAAGCCCTCCTATATAGCAACCTTCGCCTGATAAAACTCAGTGATTTTCTTTTCCTGTGCTTCGAATTCAGGCGTTTCGAAATGAGTGTTATGCCAATCCAAGAATTCCTGTCTGAGCTGATTGAAGAATCCTCGAATCTCTTTCTTGTCACCCAAATCATAGTCGGCCATCAATGCGTCATAGAGACGATCAAATTCACGGCGCTGTCTTTCCGGTGGGCAGATTGCATCAATCGGATCAAAAGAGTTCTGCTGCAGATATACCGCATCAAGAAGTTCTCCCTTCTGATAAATGATGTAGTCTTCCTCAGAAGTTCCTTCCTCGCCGACAACCTTCATCATCTGACTGATTTCAGTTCCACGAATAAGAATTGCACGAGCTTCCTCCACTCGGTCCATATCTACAACTCCGTGATACTTTGACCACGAATCCATAGGATGGATTGCCGGATACTTACGCGCATCGGAACGTTCTCTTGAAAGTCCGTGGAAAGCGCCTACTACCTTAAGTGTTGCCTGTGTAACAGGCTCCTCAAAGTTACCGCCCGCAGGTGAAACGGTACCACCGATTGTAACGGATGCCTTACGGCCGTCCTTTAAGAGTACCTTTCCTGCTCTCTCGTAGAATGCAGCGATTGTTGACTCAAGATAAGCCGGGAATGCTTCTTCACCCGGAATCTCTTCCAAACGTCCGCTCATCTCTCGCATGGCCTGAGCCCAACGGCTTGTTGAATCAGCCAAGAGTAAAACATCAAGACCCATCTGGCGATAATACTCAGCCAGTGTAACCGCTGTGTAGCATGAAGCCTCACGGGCTGCAACAGGCATTGATGATGTATTACAAATAATAATTGTTCTTTCCATAAGAGACCTGTTTGTCTTAGGGTCGATAAGTTCAGGGAACTCGGTAAGAACCTCAACGACCTCACCGGCACGCTCTCCGCAGGCCGCAACGATAACGACGTCTGCATCCGAGTTTTTAGCCTCCAAATGCTGAAGCACTGTTTTTCCTGCACCGAATGGTCCCGGTGTACAGAATGTACCGCCCTTCATAACCGGAAGGAAGGCATCGATACAACGAACCTTTGTTACAAGAGGTTCATCAGGACGAAGTCTTTCTTCGTAGCACTTAACCGGCTGTTTGATAGGCTGAGTAAATACCATTGAAAGATCTTTTTTCTCGCCCTTGTCGTTTTCGATAACACAAATAGTGGAACGAACATTGTAAGAACCCGCTTCTTTAATGGACTGTACTTTCCACTGTCCTTTAAGGGTAAAAGGTACCATGATCTGGTGAGTAAAAATACCCTCAGGAACCGTACCTACGGTATCTCCCGCTTCCACTGTATCACCAACCGCTACCTTTGGAGTAAAGTCCCAGTCACGATTAGGGATAGGATCGAGGTATACACCTCTCTCAAGGAAGAATCCGCATTTTTCTGCAAGTTCCGGCAACGGATTCTGTAATCCGTCATATACCTGGGTCAAAAGTCCCGGACCCAGCTCAACACTCATCAGCTCGCCGGTGAATTCCACCTCGTCACCGACCTTGATGCCGTCTGTCATCTCGTAAATCTGCATGCTGGCTTCTCCGTCGTTGATTCGGATAACCTCGCCCTTAAGACGCTTATCCCCAACAAGGATATAACCAACTTCATTTTTACGGACCGATCCATCGAAGCTGACCTTTGTCAGGTTACCGTTTACACCGGTAACTAATCCTTTTATAGTTTCCATTTAGTTTCTCCTATAAACTGTATACTCGCTCTTGAACATCCTTGAAAAGCTCGGTAAATTCTGCCTTGCCTTTGTCATGTTCAAAGCAACTTACGCGTTCAAGCAATTTTAGTTTAATCGCATACCCAAACAACACTACATCGTCAAAAGTATGCAAGCCTACCAATGTATCGAGAAGATTAAATTCATAATCGAGAAGAATCTTCTCAGACTCGAGGGGATTCTTGGCGGCAAGCGCAGCAGCAACAATCTGTGCGTTCATTCCGTCTTTGTCGTAAGCCGACGAATAAGATTTCCCCATCGCCATACTTCTTTGGTAATTAAGTTCCTTCATAAGACTTCCGTACGTCATAGACCATTCTTTTATAAGAGGTCCTTCGGTAGAGGAAAGTGAAAGTTCTTCCAGAAGCTTGTATTTTTCTTCACTTACATTCGACTGACAACATTTAAGAAACTCCTCATATGTCATAGGTGCTTCCGCGCCGGCAGTCAGTTCAGGCAGGCTCGATATCAAATAATAATATGAAGCCAATACCGCACCTCCTCTTAGAAATCAAGATTTCTAAAGTACGGCATCAACATCTGCATTACTTCTTCATCTGAGCAATCAAAATAGCCTGAGCCATCATTCTGCGCCAGTCTGAATCCTGCTGAAACCGCCTTTGTAGGTTTAATTGTAAGTCCCTTTTTAATCTCGTCCGCAAGTACGGCTTTAAGTCCGTCACTGACTTCAGCCACCTCAGCCGTATATCCGGAAACATCTTCTCCTTCAACAACGGCACGTATGAGTTTGCCCAATGCCTCATCGGAGAATTGTTCTGAGATTTTTGCCGAAAGAATTTTTTCAAATTCGGCCTGAATCTCCTTTTTAAAGGAAATCATAGCATCCCTTTTTGCCTGTTCTGCACTCACCGCAGCACTTTCTCTAAGGATACCGATCTCTTTTTCAGAAAGCTCCTTAGTGCTTTTTGCCTCTGCCTTTGCATCTGCCACAATTGACTCTGCTTTAGCTTTAGCTTCAGCAATTATGCGCTCGCTTTCCGAATTGGCTGCATCAATTCCTTCTTTGCGGATTGACGAAACCAAGTCTTGAATCTGTAGTTCCATATGTGCTCCTTTCTCCTGTTTATATTGCTTTGTATCGGCAACAGCCGTGTCTGTCCATGGCCGTACTCCCCGACATATTAAACATATAAGAGCATTATATCCTAAAATAACGAAATATTCAAACAAATATTGCCAATAGTTAAATCAAATTTGAAAATTTGCAATCATTAAGAAAACTGCATAAAAAAAGGAAATTGTCAAAAATGACAATTTCCTTTTAATTTTTTACTCTATTACGATTTATAATATCTGTTATTCATATTTTATTAATGCAAATATTACTCAGTATCTCCTGACGAATCTCCTGAAGCATCTCCGCTTTCATCGCTCGAAATATAGGTGTAAAGATGAGCAAATGAAATCTTCTTCCATACCTTCTCTACAACGTTGAATTCAACCTCTTCCTGCCAAGCTGCATAGACCTCTTCGTAGTATGCCTGATCGGCCTCATCCTGAAGTTCTGTCTTCTTGTCCGCAGAAGCTTCCTCGTCATATTCGCTGTCAAGTCTGATAATGTAAAGTGCTGTATCAGTCTCTACATATGTCTCGTAAACTTCACCCTCAGAAAGCTCATCGGCTGCGGCAAGAACCGCCTCATCCATTCCGTCATCGCCTTCGTTATATGAGTATGTGGCTGTTTCCGCTCCGTAGATATCAGCCATTGTCTCAAGATCGTTTGTACCTGTTCCGGCGATAATGGCCTCAGCCTCTTCCTTAAGGTTTTCGATCTGCTCGTCTGTAAGTTCCGTTACATCTCCGGACTCATCTGTTTCGCCTTCAAGCGAAAGTTCAATATAAGTAAATGTTCTGCAGGCTGCTTCTTCATCTGTGATTTCCGTATCACAAGCCGCATAGATTGCATCGAACATATAACTTTCGATTGTAGCAAGTCTTAAATACTCGGCAACGATTTCTTTTGTTGCGCCCATCTGCTTAATTGCAGTCTCGCTGTTGTCTTCCATAAACTGCTCAGCGGCAGCATCTATAGCTTCAAGCTCTTCATCGGAAAGAGTTACTCCGTATTCCTCTGCATGAGCGTCCATTCTGTAGAAGCTCTCAATGTTTTCAAGGAAGTCCGCTCTGCACTCTTCTTCCATTGTTGAGCCTTCGCCGGTAAGGTCTGAGCTCCACATGCTGTCTCCGTAATAGTCAAGATAATATGAATCATACAAGCTCTGCATGTACTGTACATAGAAATTTGCTACTCCGTACGGAATATTTGTATCTCCAAGTGTTGCTACGGTAGTATCGTCGCTCACGCTTCCACATCCGGTAAGTGTAAGGCAAAGTGCCGTAACCATTGACATAGCAAGGCATAAAAAGCGTTTCATTATTAGTTCCTCCTAGATATATATAATATTGAATAAAATGCTACTTAAACATGCACCACAGTATTATACAAGTTTTTTTACAAAGTATCAACAAGAATTTCTCTCATATCTTTCAGAAATTCCAAAATATAATCCGGCAGTTCTCTTTTTTTCATCTTCGGATTAATCGCCAAATCAAAGGCCGGCACCGGAACTGCCGTAAAATAAAGTTTTCCTTTATGTGCTTTTATAAACTCCGGAATTTTTGCCGGGTCAATCCGGGCCTTTTTATACATTTCAAGCCTGAGTTTATTTGTGCCTTCCTTCATATTTTCCACATATACATCATGAGCAAGAGCCTTTATCTCCGCAACTTTAAGCAATGTTTGCACCGCTGCCGGAATATCTCCGAAGCGGTCTATGAGCTCATCTTCTATCTCTTCTCTGTCGCTCGGATTTTCTATTGCCGCAATTCTCTTATACATGTCGATTTTATTAAATTCATTTGTAATATACCCGGCAGGTATGTAGGCATCCACACTTATATCAACCGTTGTCTCAAAGCTCTCTTCAGGCACCTCACCTTTTTTCAATCTTACAGCCTCATTTAACATCTTGCAGTAAAGGTCGTATCCTACCGCCTCCATGTTTCCCGACTGGCTTTTTCCGAGAATATTGCCGGCACCCCTGATTTCCAAATCTCTCATAGCTATTCTTATTCCGCTGCCAAGCTCGGTATATTCTTTTATGGCTCCGAGTCGTTTTTCAGCAACTTCTTTTAAAAGCTTTCCGGGCTTATACATAAGGAACGCATAGGCAGTTCTGTTTGAGCGTCCGACTCTTCCTCTCAGCTGATAAAGCTGGGAAAGTCCGAACTTATCGGCGTCATCTATTATCATTGTATTAACATTCGAAATATCAAGACCGGTTTCTACAATAGTCGTAGAGACAAGCACATCTATTTCTCCGTTGATAAAGCCGTACATTATATCCTCTAAAGTATTTTCCTTCATCTGTCCGTGAGCATAGGAAACCCTTGCCCCCGGCACGAGCTTTTCCACTCTTGCCGCAACGTCTGCTATGGTTCTTACATTATTGTAAACATAGTAGACCTGCCCGCCTCTTCTAAGCTCTCTTGATACGGCCTCTCTTACCGTCTCGTCGTCATGCTCCATAACAAAGGTCTGTACGGGCTGTCTGTCCAAAGGTGCTTCTTCAAGCACACTCATATCTCTTATGCCGATAAGGCTCATATGAAGAGTCCTCGGAATAGGTGTTGCCGAAAGGGAAAGCACATCGATATTATTCTTAAGCTGCTTTATTTTTTCCTTATGATTAACTCCGAACCTCTGCTCTTCATCTATTATAAGAAGGCCGAGATTTTTATATGCCACATCATCCGAAAGAAGCCTGTGAGTTCCAATCACAATATCGGCCATGCCTTTTTTTAGATTTTCTATGGTTTTCTTCTGCTGGGCGGCTGTTCTGAACCTGCATAAAAGTTCGACTGTTACCGGGAAATCCTTCATTCTCTCGGCAAAGGTGTGATAATGCTGCTCCGCCAAAATTGTGGTCGGAACAAGATAAACCACCTGCTTGCCTTCCTGCACAGCCTTAAAAGCCGCACGAATAGCAACCTCGGTTTTACCGAAGCCCACGTCTCCGCAGATAAGGCGGTCCATTATCTTAGTAGACTCCATATCACGCTTAACCGCATCTATTGCCACAATCTGATCGTCGGTTTCCTCATAAGGAAACATTTCTTCAAACTCTTTTTGCCAAACCGTGTCCGGCCCGTAAACATAGCCCTCTTTCTGCTGTCTTACGGCATAAAGTTCAACAAGCTCCTGAGCTATTTCATCTACAGACTCTCTTACTCTTGTCTTGGTCTTCTGCCATTCTTTTGAACCGAGAGAATTAAGACGGGGCTTCGGACCGTCCGCTCCCGAATATTTTTGCAAAAGATTAAGCTGTGTAATCTGCATATAAAGATTTCCGCCCTTTGCGTAGGCGATCTTTATATAATCCTTTGTAACGCCGCCGGCTTCTATCCTCTCTATTCCCTTGTACTGACCAAGGCCGTGGTTTTCGTGCACCACATAGTCATTTACCTCAAGGTCTGTAAAGCTTGAAATCGTCTCGCCGCTGACTTTTTTTCTGCGACGCTTTTTCTTTTCCCTGCCGAAAACATCACTGTCGGTTATAATCGCAAAGGCACTTTCCGAAAGCTCGACTCCCTGACTTAGCGTTCCTCCTATAACCATTATCTCACCGTCTTTGATCTCATGGTCTTTATCTTCCGAATAGAATGCATTTAAATCATACTCGCTTAAATCCCTTGCTATTCTGCCGGCTCTAAGCTTGGACGCACTTGTAAAAAGCACCTTAAAGCCCTTTCTTTTATAGGCCTTAAGATCCTCTACCAGAATGTCGAACTTTCCGACATACGGCCCGGCATCTGTCATATTAAAGTTAAATACTTCCTTAATATCAAGCTCCGCCGAAACATTATCGAGCGGGCAGAAGTTAATTGCCGAAAATTTTCCAAGCTTTTCTTTTATATCATCTTCGCTAAAGAATGTAAGGTCAAAAAGCTCATCTCCGCGTTCTTTTCTGCGGCTCCTGCTTTCCTCGACTTCTTCCCTTGTCTGTGCGCATAAAGCAAAGCATTTCGCCGCATCATCTATATAAATTTCCGTGTTTTTCTCATCAAAATAGTCAAAAAACGACTTTTCCCCGCCGACGCTGCTGCTTTCGGACGGATAAATCTCAACGCTCTCCACATTTTCAACAGACCTTTGGCTGGCCGGTTCAAAGCTTCTTATAGAATCTATTTCATCGTCAAAAAATTCTATCCTGTAGGCTATCTCTTCCGTAAGCGGATAGATGTCCACAATTCCGCCTCTTACCGCAAATTCTCCCTCACCCTCAACCTGATAGCCTCTTTCATAGCCCATGTTTGCGAGAGTGGTTTTAAGTTTTTCTATATCGCAGATATCGCCGGAATTTAAGCGCAGCACAGTCTTTGTCATCTGCTCTTTCGGCATAAGACCGTCCATGAAAGCATCCATAACGGTAAATATCGTGATATTTCCGTTTTCATTAATGCTCTTGTAGACCTGCATTCTCTCTTTTTCTATTTCGTTTCCTTTAAGATTTGCCTGATAAAAGAGGAAATCTTTTGCCGGATAATATACACAGCTTTTGTCGTAAAACCTATAGTCAGCCATAAGTTCTCTTGCTCTTTGCTCGCTGTAGCTTATAACTATTCTGCAGTTTTTATGCTCTCCCGACGCGTAGACAACAAGGCTTTCTCTTGCACGCGAAATGCCGGAAACCTGCACGGCTCCCGGTGTCTTTGTTTGCTGTAAAAGTCTGTCAAAACCATTAAGTCTTTTGACTGCTTCAATTACTTCTTTCATTAACTGTTTTTCCTGTTAAACCTGTTCATGGCTTCGTCCGTTTTACCGGCTATGATAAGCTCGGCCGCCTCAACGGCATTGTCCAAAGCCTCATCTATCTTCTGCCTTTCCTCTGCAGAAAATCTTGAAAGCACAAAATCCGCCAGATCCCATCCCTGCGGCTTTTCTCCGACTCCGATTTTAATCCTGTCAAATCCCTCGGAATCAAGGCAGGATATAATGCTTTTCATTCCGTTATGTCCTCCCGCGCTGCCCTTTGTCTTTATTCTGAGATTACCGGGTGCAAGAGAAATATCGTCATAAAGGACGATCAGCTTCTCATCGGGATTGACCTTGTAATATCCGCAGATAGGCGCAATTGCCTCTCCGCTCGAATTCATATAGGTCTGGGGCTTTACAAGTATTACTTTTTTTCCGTCAATCTTTCCCATTCCAAGATGTGCTTTAAAAAGCTTCTTTTTAATTTCTATTCCGTATTTTGTCGCAATGGCATCAACAGCGTCAAAGCCGGCATTATGTCTTGTGCCGGAGTATTTGCCACCCGGATTTCCGAGTCCCGCTATTATCCATGTATCTTTACTTATTCCAAACATTTTATTTACCGCTTCTTGCTTTTATAACTGCCGCAGCCTCCGCAAGCTGCTCCAATGTGTTAACGCCCATTATTTCATCCTTGTCGTCCAAAACATATGCCCCTGCCTTAAGTCCTTTCTCCTTTATGATTTCAAGAGTATCCGGCAGATAATATTCTCCCTGAGCATTGTCGTTTTTTAAAAGCACAAGCGCATCTTTAAGTGCCTTCGCATCAAAAACGTACATGCCGGCGTTAATTTCCTTTACCGTTTTTTCTTCGTCTGTGGCATCCTTATGTTCAACGCTTCTTACAAATTCGCCTTTATCATCTCTTATTATATGTCCGTAGCCCTCCGGATTATCAATAATAGCCGAAAGTACCGTTACGGCATTGCCGTTTTCATTATGATAAGAAACAAATTTCTTAAGTGTTTCTCCGGTAATAAGAGGAGTATCTCCGCAAAGCACCATAACGCTTCCTTCTTCTCCTATGAACGAAGAAGCACATTTAACCGCGTGCCCTGTGCCAAGCTGCTCGTCCTGAATCGCAAAGCTTATCCCATCTCCGGATAAAGCCGCCTTTACCTCGTCCTTTTTATAACCTATGACATAGCAGATCTCATCGGTTCCCGCTGCTCTTACCGCGTCACCGACGTATTTTGCCATCGGAATATTGTCAATTGTATGTAAAACTTTAGGCAATTCGGACTTCATTCTTGTTCCTTTGCCCGCCGCCAGTATTATTGCTTTAAGCATTGTTTTTCCTCCGTTTCAAATTGCACCACTTATAATAAAAAAAAATGAGGATAAATGCAAGCATTCATCCTCATCTTATATTTCATTTTACTCTCCCGCAATTTCACTGTTGTATTTATCAAGAATAAGTTTCTGAATCTTATCTCTTGTTTCGGAATTGATTGGATGAGCAATGTCTTTGTACTCATCATTAGGTGTTTTGCGGCTCGGCATTGCAATAAACAAACCTTTTTCGCCTTCAATAACCTTGATATCATGTACAACGAATTCGTCTTCTATCGTAATAGAAGCCACCGCCTTCATCTTGCCTTCCTTCTCCACTTTTCTCATGCGTACATCAGTAATGTTCATAACTTTTGTCCTCCTTGTATAAGTCCTTTGCCCTCCAATTTTTCGATGTATGGGGAGACATTTTCCCCATATTCCCTATAGATGTTTAAATTGTAACACATTTCTGTTAATTTGTATATACCATTTTTATTTTTTCACATTTCAAAAAAAAGAGCGGAAGCAATTCATACTGCTTCCGCTCATAATTTTTAGTTTTAAATACGATGTGCTATACCAAATGCCTGTCTGTTTGCCTGCTGAACTGTTGCAGGTGACTTACAGTCTCCTAAGATATAGAACTCATTAGCCGTTCCGTAGAATGCAAGTGCCTCATCCTTCATAGGCTTCATACCTGCAGAAACTACGATGCTGTCAGCTTTAACAGATCCTTCTTTTCCGTCTGCAGTCTTGTAGCAAACCTCACCGTCTTTTACTTCAGTAACGGCGCATCCGAGTCTGCTGTCGCATCCGTGAGCTTCCCAAGCCGCATCAAACATTTCATGATAATGAATAAGTGTTGCATCTGCGGCAAGACGATCTCTCATCTCGATAACTGTTGCCTTATGACCTTTTTCTGCAAGGTGCATAGCAGCCTCACATCCAACTTCACCACCACCGATGACAACAACGTTTTCACCAAGTGTTTCAGGATGCATGAATGCATCGTTTGCCGAATTAACCTTAACCGAATCAATTCCCTTGATTGGCGGTACGAGCGGATTTGCTCCGAGCGCGGCAATAACAACATCATAACCTGCTTTTTCAATCATCTCAGGTGTTGCCTTTGTATTAAGCTTAACCTCGATACCCTCGCGCTTGTCGCACTGGTGAATGAGGTAATTTTTATAATCCTTAAGAGGCCACTTAAATGATACATAATCAGAATGCTTGATAGCTCCGCCGAGCTCATCTGAAGCTTCGTAAATTGTAACCTTATGTCCTCTTTCATCAAGCCATATTGCGCATCTTAAGGCTGCAGGACCACCGCCAACGATTGCAACGTTCTTCTTCTTTGTAACAGGAAGAATGAGTCTGTCAATCTTGTGCTCAAGTCCGATAACCGGGTTAACCGAGCATACCGATACGTAAGGATCGTTAGGTCCTCTTCCGTGACACTTGTTACATCTGAGGCAAGGCACAAGATCGTCCGCTCTGCCTTCTCTTAAGATGTCAAAGTAATCAGGGTTTGAAATAAATGCTCTTGCCATGTATACAAGATCGATCTTTCCGTCTGCAAGTGCTTTCTCGCAGGAATCAAGATAGTGATATCCTCCTACGCTACCGATGATAAGTCCCGGTACTCTTTCTTTAATATATGCTGCCTTCTCAAGGAAAGGAAGCTCTTTAAGCTCAAATCCCGTCGGATGAGCATCGTCTACGTTCTTTGCACGAAGCTGTACGATATCGATGTATTCTTTAGCCTTGTTTAAGAATTCTACAGAATCATCAATAGTAAATCCGCCGTCCTCATCTTCGATAGACCAGATGATTTCAACGATGAAGTTCTTTCCTACTTTCTCACGAACCTTTCTGAGACATTCAAGAGGGAACTTCATTCTGTTTTCAAGGCTTCCTCCCAAATCGTCTGTTCTGTGGTTTGTAAGAGGTGAGAAGAACTTAGCCGGAAGGTTTGCTCTGTAACACATATGAATACTAATCATATCATAATCAAGTGTCTGGAGAAGACCTGCCTGCTCTGCATAAGATGAAGAAATCTTATCAAGTGTTTCTTTATCATATTCTTCCGGTGCGTTATGAGGCGGAATGAGTTCAAGCTCAAACTCTCTCATCGGTGGCGGAGCAAGTTCGCCCGGTTTTACCGGAGGTGCCTCTACTTCTTTCCACTTCATAAGCGGATAGAATGAAGGCGGTCCTACGAAAATACCCATACAGGCAATTGAATCATAGTAATGTATGGAATCCGCAAGATGCATAAGATAGTTCTGCGAATTACTGTCATATAAATTGTAATCAGGGAAGTGCGAAAAATCCGCATCCATAGGAAGCTGCTTGCCTGTTGTAAAGTTGTTGATACCCATACATGTAGTAACGGCTGCTCCCTTTGCTTTATTTTCATAGTGCGCAATTACGCTGTCAGCCGGATATGTTTCCGGTCCCTGAAGGAAATGCGGCAGCGAGTTTGCTGCAACAAGACGGTTCTTAAAAACCTTATTTCTCACCTTAAGCGGTGACAAAAGATGTTTATATTTTGGACTGCTCATTTGTTATTTTACCTCCTAACAATAGTAACTATCACTCAGCTTTATTTAGCTAAATCTGTCCCAACGCAGACTATTTTACCACAAGTTTGGGGATTTTTCTCACTTATGATATAATATTTTGAAAGTCGATAAATTTAGTTAATCAAGTTAACATTCTTTAAATCGGAGGAAATATGGTTAAAGGAAGATATATAGAAGGATCAGAAAATATAGATGCGGTATTAAACATAAGAGACAAAGTATTCGGCGAAGAATGCGGAATAAGCGCCGCAAATACTCCTCTTTGTGAAGATGCAATGGCTGTGCACGGCATAGCCTATAATGATGAAGATGAAATAGTTG
This sequence comes from Eubacterium sp., assembly GCA_024698965.1. Lineage (GTDB taxonomy): Bacteria > Bacillota > Clostridia > Lachnospirales > Lachnospiraceae > RUG14243. The sequence continues at coordinate 16,835 of JAILQM010000097.1, forward strand.
CCGCCGGCAGCCTTTATTTTGACGGCATATCTTTTACCATTGATAAGATTGCCGTTTTGCCGGAGTACAGACATCAGTACTACGGCGATTTTGTTCTTAAAATCCTCATTGATAAAGCGGCTCAGGCAAATCCGGATAAGATTGCCGGCAGATGCTTTAAAGAAAGTGCCGGATTTATGGAAAGCGTTGGATACGTTATTACCGAAGAGGGTCCGGACGGCATCGCGGAAATGATTCTCCCATCGGAGAAATTCAAAAACGGCTGCTGCTCATGCAAAGGATGCTAACTTCTTGACTACGGCAAAATCAAGCACTATAATGTGACGGTAAAAAAAATCAAAGGAGAAACTTCCTATGTATAAAGTTAATTTTAACAACCCGATTCATATACACTTTATAGGTATCGGCGGAATCAGCATGAGCGGACTTGCCGAAGTACTTTTAGAAGAGGGTTTTACAATAAGCGGATCGGATTCTAAAGAATCACCGCTCACGCAAAAGCTCGCATCGCTCGGTGCAAAAATAGTTTACCCCCAGAAAGCAGAAAACATTACAAGCGGCATTGACCTTATAGTTTACACAGCCGCCATTAACGAAGAGAATCCCGAGCTTATGGCCGCAAGAGCCTCTAAAAAGCCGATTCTTACAAGAGCCGAGCTTTTAGGTCAGATTATGGCAAACTACGAAAACTCGGTTGCCGTTTCCGGAACTCACGGAAAAACCACAACAACCTCAATGCTTTCGCATATTCTCATAAGCGCTGAAAAGGACCCGACAATTTCTGTCGGAGGCATCTTAAAATCCATAGGCGGAAACATAAGAGTCGGAAAATCCGACACCTTCCTTACAGAAGCCTGCGAATATACAAACAGCTTTTTAAGTTTTTACCCTAAGTATAATATTATCCTTAATGTAGATGCCGATCATCTCGACTTTTTCAAGGATATTAACGATATAAGACACTCCTTCCACAGATTTGCGCTTCAGACGGGAGATAAGGGATGTCTTATCATAAACAGCGAAATTCCTGATTTAAACGAAATAACAGACGGCGCTAATGCCGAAGTTGTCACATACGGCCTGGACGAGAAGGCAATGTACTACGCAAAGGACATTACTTTTGACGAAAACGGCTTTGGACACTTTAGCGCAAAATGCGGCAGCAAGGACTTGGGAAAGGTTTCCCTCAGCGTTCCGGGCATCCATAATGTTTCAAATGCCATGGCGGCAATCGCTCTTTCCGACAAGATGGGACTTTCTTTTGATGCCGTTATAAAGGGGCTCAAAGAATTCACCGGCACTGACAGACGTTTTGAACATAAGGGGTCATTTAACGGAGTCGAGGTCATAGACGACTACGCGCACCATCCTACAGAGATCAAGGCTACACTTACCGCAGCCAAAAAGGTGCCTCACGAGAAGCTCGTCGTCGCATTCCAGCCTCATACCTACAGCAGAACCAAAGCTCTTTTAAACGACTTTGCAAACGCTCTTTCTGCGGCAGATGTTGTTGTCCTTGCCGATATATACGCCGCAAGAGAGAAAAACACCTACGGCATAAGCTCTGAAGACCTCAAAAAAGAACTTGAAAAACTCGGCACGGAAGTGTACTATTACCCGACCTTCGAAGAGATAGAAAATTTTTTGAAAAAAAATTGCAAAAAAAATTATCTGTTGATAACTATGGGCGCCGGAGATATTGTAAAAATCGGAGAAAATCTCGTAGAGGGATAGTTATCCACATTTTCAATTGCGCTAAAGCAAATTATTAACCACATCCGAATGGGGATTATTTACTTTACATAATTCCTTTTTCAATTTTCAAAATATGCTTATTTTAATGCTATTGCGGCGTTTCCATAATTTAACAATCAATAATTATCCACATTATCCACACCTGCCTCAATCCCTTTAAAACAGAGGGTTTGAGGCAGGTGTGCCTCTTCTCATATCAAAATTTTTATGCTATAATCACCCACACAAGAAAACATACGAGGATTTGTTTTCAGTTAGGGAGAGAGGAATATTATGACATCAGAAATACATTTACATGATAATAGCAGCATAAATGCCACTTATGTGCCTAATGCGTTCATAGATACATATCTGGCAGCTGCTCCGGGGGACTATGTAAAGGTTTACTTATATTTGCTTCGCTGCCTTAATGGCGGCAATTCGTTTTCTATTAGGAAGATTGCGGACATATTTGAATATACCGAAGGGGACGTCAAACGTGCGCTTAAGTACTGGGAGAAAGTCAACATGCTTAATCTCGAGTTCAACGAAAGCGGCGAATTGGCAGGTATATTCTTCCACTATGGTTCAGGAACCGGCAGCACCGCCAAATCACCCGAGGCTCCAAAGGCTCAACCAAAAGAGAAGTCTTTGAAAAAGGATGCTGCCGTTCCGGCCAAGCGGAACTATTCATCCAAGGAAATTTCCGAATTTGCAGGAACAGAAGCCGGTGAACAGCTTATATATTTAGCCGAGCTTTACACAGGTAAAACCTTAAGTCCCGATGACATTGCAACAATTTATTATTGGAAAATGCAGCTCGAGTTTTCTCCGGATCTCATCGAGTATCTTATAGAGAACTGTGTTTCTCACAAGGTAACAACCGTAAGAAACATGGACAAAACCGCTCTTTATTGGTATTACAACAATGTTACAACCAGAAAAGAAGCCAAAAAGCTTCCCTCGGCAGACGCAGACTCAAAGTCGGTAGTTGTAAAGGCTCTCGGCATTAAAGGCCGTGATTTAAACGAGTGGGAATGCGAGTACATCCGCAAATGGACCTGCGACTGGAAATTCGGTGATTCCATTATAAAAGAAGCCTGCCGAAGAACCATCGCCAACACTCACCAGCCAAGCTTTGAATACACAGATTCAATTTTGGCAAACTGGCACAGTGAAAAAGCTTCTTCAATGGCAGAGATAATAGCCCTTGACGATGCGCACAAGGCAAAGAGCGCGGAAAAGGCCAAAAAAGCGCCTTCTGCAAAGACTCCAAACTCAAAGTTTAACAACTTTACTTCAAGGAACTACGACTACGACGACATCGAAAGACTTTTGCTTACCAATTAATGTAAAGAGGAAAATAAATTGTCACTTACCAATTCGCAATACAACAGTATACTTCGGATGTACGATGAAATCCGCGTCAAGAACCGTGCAATAAGAGACGAACGTCTCCGCTCTTTATATTTAAAAGAACCTTCGCTCGGCAAACTTGACGAGAGGATTTCATCGCAGTCCGTTTCCTGCGCAAAGCTCATGCTCGCAGGTGATAAAACAGCTCTCGATACTCTAAAAAAGGAAATAGAGAACTGCAAGAAAGAAAAAGAAAACATTCTTTTATCTCTCGGCGTAAACAAGGATTATCTTGAGATGCCTTATGACTGCCCCGATTGCCGGGATACCGGTTTTATCGGCAATCAGAAATGCCACTGTTTTAAGCAAAAAGCGATAGACATCCTTTACCAGCAGACGGATCTTAGAAGAATAATCGAAGAAGAAAACTTTTCCACCTTCGATTTATCTTATTACGACAACGACGAGACCGACACCTTAACCGGCATCTCCGCTTATGATAACGCCCTTCACGCCTTATCCACTTGCAAAGATTTTACAAAGAATTTTGAAAAAACATATGAAAATATATTTTTATGTGGTAATGTAGGAGTCGGAAAGACATTTTTGACGCATTGTATTGCCGCAGAAATATTAAATCAAGGTCATTCCGTGGTTTATATTGGAGCTTTAAAATTATTTGAGCTCTTTAATAATCATATTTTCTCAAAAGATATTGATGTATCTGAAGAATATGATAATATATTTACTTGTGACCTGTTAATTATCGACGACCTGGGAACAGAGATATCAAGCTCAGCAACGGTTTCCCAGCTCTTTTCGTGTCTTAATGACAGAATAGCCGGGAAAAGGCCAACCGTTATCTCTACAAACCTGTCGATAAATCGTCTTGAAGAATTATACTCCGAAAGAACCACTTCACGCATCTTAAGCGAATATCAGGTCATTAAACTCTTGGGCAGCGATATAAGGCTCAAGAAAAAATTCAACCAGTTAATAAAATAATATGGAGGATCCCATGCAAGAAGAAACAAAAATTTTTACCAACCATCCTGAAGGAAAGCTTGGCATCATAGCTCTTAAAAGCTGTTCTGAATTAGGTGGCAAAATCGATTGGTATATCACAAAGTGGAGAAAAGAGTCCACAACAATTACCAACGACGATGTACCTGAATACTCAAAGGAGACTTTTCTCCTCGATGTATCTACTCCGAGATTCGGAAGCGGTGAAGCAAAAGGACAGCTCAACTGCTCTATAAGAGGCTATGACCTTTACATCTTGGTCGATGTAACCAACTACAGCCTTACATACAAAATCAGCGGTTATGAAAATCATATGTCTCCTGACGATCATTTCCAGGACTTAAAGAGAATTATCGCAGCCGCAAACGGAAAAGCAAGAAGAATTAACGTTATCATGCCTTTCCTTTATGAGGGCCGTCAGCATAAAAGAAGCGCGAGAGAATCCCTCGACTGTGCTCTTATGCTCCAGGAACTTATTGCAATGGGAGTTACCAATATAATCACATTTGACGCTCACGATCCGCGAGTACAGAATGCTATTCCGATCAGCGGTTTTGAATCATTCCGCCCGGCATATCAGTTTGTAAAAAATATCTTAAAGCATTGTGATGATGTAACCATAGATTCAGATAACCTTATGATTATATCTCCTGATGAGGGAGCTACAGACAGAGCAGTATTCTTGGCAAACGTACTCGGTGTAAACATGGGTATGTTCTATAAGAGAAGAGATTATACAACCATCGTAGACGGCAGAAACCCAATCGTTGCTCACGAATTCTTAGGTGACTCCGTAGAAGGTAAGGATGTATGGATCATCGATGATATGATTTCATCCGGCGACAGTATGCTTGACGTTGCAAGACAGCTTAAAAAACGTAAAGCCCGCCGTATCTTCGTAATGGCTACATTCGGTCTTTTCACAAACGGTCTTGATAACTTCGACAAGGCTTATGAAGAAGGTCTTATTTACAGAGTCGTTACCACAAACCTTACATATCAGACGCCTGAACTTTTAAACCGTGAGTACTTCATCGACTGTGATATGAGTAAATACATCGCCTATATCATCGACACATTAAACCACGATGAATCATTGAGCGATCTCATGGATCCACACAAGAGAATCCAGAGAATCGTTGCAGAATATAACGAAAATAAAAAATAATTTAATTTTTACAAAAAGAGCTACGCATTGTGCTGCGTAGCTCTTTTTGTATTTTGTTAATTCTTCTTTTAAACTTATCTAAAAGTCAATCCTGATAATTTGCATATTCATAAAACCGTCTGCTATTTTGGACATAAATCTGAATCCGCCGGAAACGCTCGGATCTTTAAGATCATTATATCCAAGCATATAACCTCTCGACGTAATCTTTGCGTTTTCAAACCAAGGCCCGAGGTCTTTGGAGGCATCTTCCACTGAAAAATATTTATCTATACTTGTAATTCCGGCATCTTTAACCCATGTCTTAAGCATGAGCTTTACCGCTCTTTTATTTGCCGCATCAAAGGCTATTTTACATCCCGGAAACGCTTTTTCCATCGCGGGCAAAAGAGCCTTCATCTGTTCTTTCGTAAAATAATAAAAAACTCCGGCCGCAATGAACACTACTCCGTTTTCCTTATTTATTTTGTCAAACCATGAAGTATCGTTTAGATCAACCGAAATATTTTTTATTCTGTCCGTCTCCGGAAGTAGTAAATTTCGTATTTCTATTACATCCGGCATATCCAGATTATATATAGTTATACTTCCGTTATCACAATTTTCGGCAGTCTGATCAAGGCCGCAGCCCATATTGACAACCGAAGCATTAGGATGTGTTTTAATATAATCGTTCACCTCCCACATAAGGTCGCTCTCTCTCATCGCAACCTCGAGCGCGCCGAATCTTTGTGCAAAGCCGCCGGCATTTTTTGCCATCGAATCAAAATCATAGTCAAGTCTGTTCATTAACTCGATAGCTTTCTTATCCTGAAAGAGATTAGGATACTTTTCTGTGCAGAGTTTTCTTCCGAACAGAGGAATAACAAGAGTCTCCTGTACAGTATTTTTTTCAATTTTTACTTTGTCCATCGCCATAGCCATCCTTAGTTTAATTATACCTTAATTTTTCACACCATTACCATTTATACAATGCAAGTCTGTTATTTATGTTCTTACCTATAATTGCAAAGAGCTTTCCCCTTATTGTATATTTTTTCATCTCCTCATTATAGCTTCTTTCGGAAACAAGCTTCATTCTAGGTTCAAGCGGAAGGTATTCTTCCCCTGTTTTGGTTCCCCATCCAAAACTTGCATTTGTATGTTTTACCGCATCATGATGTTTGCTGTTTTTCTCAGCAAAAGGTGAATGAAGCTCGGCAAGAAGATATCCATGTTCAAAATTGTCGCAAAGCATATTAAGGCATATCTTTACCTGTTCTTTGGAAAAGTATTCCAAAACACCTTCCATTACAATAATATTCATCTCACTTTTCGGCAGATTGTTTGTCCAGCCTCCCTCAAGTGCACTACCTTCCATCATTTTGCAGCGCTCACTGTCAGAATACACTTTTCGTCTTACGGCAATTTGATCCGGCAGATCAACATCAAACCATGTAATCTTCCCATTATCAACCTGTGAAAATTTATCATCAAATCCACATCCGAGATTTATGCAAAGAGCATTCGGATATTCTTTAATGAGTTTTTTTAACATATCTCTGTACATTATTGTTCTTGCAACAACTCCCTCATGAGACAAAAAAGGATCATATTTGCTAACATCCACTCCGAGAGTTTCAATAATCTCTTTTGCCTTTTCATCTTTTATTCTGGCATTTGGCCGGGTTGTTTCACTCGCTTTTATTGCAAGCGGAATAAGTGCAGTTTCTTGGATGTCTCCAAATTTTAAATCCATCTTTTATTTTCCCCCTTGGATTATACACGTTTGGTTAGTTATATCTAATTCAAATAATAGCACAATACAGAAGAAAAATCTATAACTCAATAAATATTTATCTTTCTACCCATTTATGTTAAAATAAATTTTAAATATAAGTTATTGTTAGGAGATTACAATATGAGAAAGAATCGATTATTAAGAGCGCTGTCACTTGCTCTTGTTTGTATAGCTCTTTTGAGCATAACAGGCTGCAGCAATTCTCAGCGCTTAATGTTTGGCACCGGCGGAACTGCCGGAACCTACTACGCATACGGAGGCGTCCTTGCGCAGTATATGAAAAATTTTGCAGATATTCGTGTTACGGCAGTTTCCACCGGCGGATCAAAAGCAAATATCCAAAGCATTCAGGACGGCGATTATCAGCTCGGCTTCACCCAGTCCGATGTTATGTCCTATGCCTGGACAGGTACAAAAACATTTGAAAATGACGGTGCAACCCATGACTTTAGAGTTTTAGGCTGCCTTTACGCTGAAACCGTCCAGCTTATTACCATGGATGAAAGCATTACTTCCGTCGCAGACCTTGCCGGAAAAAGCGTTTCCATAGGCGAAGCCGGTTCCGGCGTTTACTTTAACGCAATGGACGTGCTTAATGCAGCCGGCCTTACAATTGATGATATTAAACCGCAGTATCAGTCCTTTGAAGATTCAAAAGAATCCTTAAAAGACGGAAAAATTGATGCTGCATTCATAGTTGCAGGCGCTCCGACAACCGCTATCACAGAGCTTGCCACAACCAACGGCGTTTACCTTATTAATATAGACGGAGATCTCCGGGATTCCATCCTCGAGTCCTGCCCGTATTATACGCCTTACACAATTGCGGCAGGCACATATCCGGGTCAGGATGAAGATGTTGAAACAATCACCATAAAGGCTACAATGATTGTTGCCTCATATCTCGACGAAGATACCGTTTATAATCTGACAGCTGCCATATTTGATCATATTGAAGATATTACGGCCGAAAACGCAAAAGGCGCCGAGCTTGATTTAGCCAATGCCACAAGCGTTACAGATGTCCCATACCACGCCGGTGCCGCAAAATATTATAAAGAGCACGGCTATGATGTATATACAGAAGATGAGGAGGACGCCGATGAGTGATATTAATAAAACAGATATAAACACGGAAAATCTCGATTCCGTTATGAGAAAATATGACAGAGAGTCCAATACAAGAATATGGACCGGCGTTCCGAAAACGGTAATCACGGTTATCTTGGCCGCCTTTTCTCTTTGGTGTATCTATGTGACGCTTTTTGCCACCTTTTTAGAGGAAATCAGACTTACCTCTTTTATGGCTCTTATAATACTGATG